>JASHZC010000225.1 GCA_030042755.1 Vulcanimicrobiota bacterium
TGCCTTCTCTGATGCGGTGATGGAGGCAGCCGCGTCGGCCGGCGCTCGCGTGATCCTCGTCACCCCGTACGCAACGCAGCCGGTTCCGGTTGCCGCCTATGCTGCGAATTGTGCGTCATTCGCGCAGCGCTACGGGAAATACAACCCCGCGTGGGAGATTTGGAACGAACCGAATCTCGCGTTCTATTGGGGCGCAACGCCCAACGTCACCAACTACACGCACCTCGCGATCGAAACGGCCCAAGCGTTGCGCGGGGCTGGCGCCGTCGACATCTGGTCGGGCGGAACGAGCGGCATCGACTACGAGTGGACGCGAACGATGGTTCAACTGGGAGCATTTGACTACATGAACGGCTGCGCCGTGCATACCTACGAAGAGCCGTGCACGCAGTACGGGCAGTACGTCGAGTTACGACGCCTCTTGCCGCAGAGTATCTCAATTCATACGACCGAGACGTGCGTTCCGTCGACGCACGATCAGGAGTTCTTCCTCGAGCAGATGTGGTATCTGCATCGTGGATTAGGTTTGCCGACGTTGGTGTGGTGCGAATTGCGCGACGGGACTGCCGGACACAACGGCGCCTACACGTTGCCCTACGGTCTGGTGTACGTCAATTACGTTCCCAAGCCGGCGTATTGGGTGGCGGAACGCCTAACGGCGAGCTCTCCGCGTCCCGGCAGCGCGCATGCGGAACGCAGCGCTGATGCGCGGACCGACGGTGGCATCGGTCTTGGGAATCCCGTGATCGTAGATCCGTTGCGTTTCGAATGACATGACCAGCACGCTTCCGGGATCGAGATCGAGATCGAGGATGCGGCGCGGCGGTTTCTTCGAGCGGATCGTCATCCGGCGAGTTGAGCCGAGCGAGAGCAGAGCGATCGGATATCCCGGGACGAGCTCGTCGATATGGTCGTTGTGCGGTGCGACGCTGTCACGTCCGTCGCGATAATAGTTTAATCCGATGGCGTTGAAACGGCTTGCGGCCAGCGCTTCCACGGCCGGAAGCACGGCGCGCAGTTCGCTCGGCAACGCCTGGTCATCGAGTGCGAACGACGCAACGAGGCGCGGCACGTCGACTTCGCGATCGTACATCATCCGCCGTTCGCTGCGCCACTCAACGTCGCGCGCTAGTATTTCGAAGAGTTGCGCGGCTCGTGCGTCGTCGATCGCGTGCGGATGATACACGATCGATCCGGTGTCGTCGTCGACGACGACGCGCGCGCCCTCGTCGAAAAAACCCAGTTGGGAGGACATGGTCTCATGGAAATGCGCCGCCGCTGCAATTAATCTTGCCGGTTACCGGTGCGCTCCCATCTTCGGAAGCGGCCGAGACGTTCCAATACTGCCCTTCGTTTTGACAGGTGATCTTGACGGTCACACCGGCGACGATATTGCCTTTATTCGTGCTGGTTGGAAAATCGGCGCATGAGGCCGTCACCGTGCAATTTGGATTTTCGAATCCCGCACCGTAGACGATCGCCGATTCTTGGTTGGCCGCTACGTCGAACCAGATCGTGGGAGCGTTGGTACCAAACGTCGTCCTTGACGTTGCGCTACCGTAGTCGTTGATGGACGTTACTTGCCAGGTGTAAATGCCGTGTTGGCTGACGCTGCCGGGATAGTTGTACGCCCACTGGCCCTGGCCGTTGTAGAAAAAGTTTCCGGAACCCGCCGCGATGATCGCCGCAGGGAACGTTTGCGTGACTTCCGCGCTGCCGGGGGGCGAGAGCGTGAACTGGAACGACGTCGCTCTGCGAATCGCTGTGAGCGGAGGCGGGCTCGTCAATTCGTCGCTGGGATCCAACCAATTGAACTGACCGCCGGATACGTAGGTGCTGATCAGCTGCGGCGCAACCGGTGCGCCTGTCTGGTTCATTACGGTCCAGAGTGAAATCGGATCCTTGAAATTGAGCGACTTTGCAACGGCGGATGCGCTGATCTTCGGCTTGTAGCCGAGCGCGCCGCAGAATGTTGTGAACGATGCCATGACGCTATTGCAACGCGACGAGAATAGGAATGAGACCTTGGCCGGAACGTAGCGGTCGCAGCGCTTTCCCGATGACTGCGCCAAACGCTTTCGCCGGATCCGCTGCTTTCATCGCGAATCCCGGGCGATCCGACGTGGTGAGCAAGTCGCCGATGCCGATCGCGGCAAAATCTGCATCGGCTTTGCAATAGACTTTGCCGACGAGAGCAACCGGAGCGCGAGGATGCAAGGATTCGGTACGATCCAGCACGATCGCCGGGCGATACTCACCTGCTCCCGAAACGACGCCTGCGACGCGCTTGTCGTACGCGCGCTCGCTTTCGCGCAGCATTCCATCATCGCCGATGACGAGGATGGTTCCGGGCTGTGTCGACACGGCATCGCGGGTATCGAAGTGTTCGGCGCAATCGGATCCGCCGGTGATTACCACATCGGTCGTTGCCGTGATCGTGCCGGTCGAGGTGATGTTTCCGCTGACCGATGCGTTGCCGTTGATTTGCGTCGCGCCATTGATGGTGGTTGCGCCGTTGATCGTGACTGCACCGTTGAATAATCCGGCAGGGCCCTTGCCCGAGCTCGTGCCGACGATGCCGCCGTTTCCGTCGACGGTGTCGCCTCGCACTCCGACGCCGTTGGCGCATGTTCCATAGACGCCGTAACTGTCACCATCGCTCGTACCCATCACGCCGGTCGCACTTGTGCTAAAGCCTGCGACGCCGGTACCGCTCGTGCTGGTACCGCCAACGCCGGTCCCTTTGTCGCTGAATCCGTGAACGCCGTTTGAGCCACCAAACCCCATGACGCCGTCGCCGTTCGGGTCGGGATCGGTGATCGTCCC
>JASHZC010000226.1 GCA_030042755.1 Vulcanimicrobiota bacterium
GGTGAACGTAACACAGGCGGCCACTATCAATGCGGCCGTTCGCGCAAAAAGTCTGAGCATCGTGGTTTTTAACCTCTTCCGGACTCATCTATCCTAACACGCAGCTCCGCCTCGCACGAAATGCGGTTCAGTCGGCGACTTCCGAAGCGCGTGCTATACTACGCGAGCGAAGTACGCCGGGCGATCGCGCGTGTCGCCGCCTATGCGGCGACTTGTGAGGAAAGTCCGGGCTTCGGAGGGCAAGGTGCAGGATAACGTCCTGTCGGGGCAACTCGAAGGAAAGTGCCACAGAAACATACCGCCTACGGGCAAGGGTGAAATCGTGAGGTAAGAGCTCACGGAGTGCGCGGTGACGCGCGCTCGGGTAAACCCCACCTGAAGCAAGACCGCTCGATGTTGGCCCTTGCGGCCACGGACGGCCCGTCCGCACGAGCAACGTCGCATCGAGGTGTGCGGCGACGCACACCCCAGAGAGATGATCGCCGCGGCTCTTCGGAGCCAGACAGAATCCGGCTTACAGGCGTACTTCGCAGCATTTCGTACCGCGGCTCTCGTAATGGCAGCTATGCGGCTCGCGTGGCAGGCCCTGATCGCTGTACTCGTCCTCCTCGGTATCGTGGAGGGCGCGGCCTCACGTGGCGTCAGTAATCAGGGCGGTGCGTTCGGCTACACACTGACGGAACCGATGGCGCTGGGTAACGTCACCGTCGCTGGTGTCGATCGAGGATATCCGGCTTACGCAGCCGGCATCCGCAGCGGCGATCGCTTATGGATCGAGCCGACAGGAGCGAATTTGCTCGTGGGCCGCGTCACCGAACCCGGCGATCGTGAAATCGTTCGCGACGGTTCCCGCACGATCGAGCTGCGCGCAGTCGCCGTAGCCGGAGGTGCGCCGCTCGCGCTCGTGCTGGTCGTGTACGCCGCGCGGCTCGCGTTTCTGGCCATGGCCGTTCTCGTCGCGTGGCGCCGTCCCGACGATCCGGCGGCACGCGCGCTTGCGACGTTCCTCGCGTGCTTCCAGCTCTGCATCGGCTTCGATCTTGGGCTCCTCCACCCGTTGTGGGCACGCCTTTTGGGGCTCCTCGGGGTGCAGGGGCTCTTCTTTGTCGGTACGTGCGCGGCGCTCGCGTTCGCCTGCCGTTTCCCTACGCTCCCGCAACGCGGCTTCCGTTCGACCGTCAATCGGCTGATCGTCCCAATCGCTGTTGTCGGTTTGATCGTGGGCGACGGAGCATTTCTGGTTCTCTACGCGTTTACCGCACCAGCCGAGAACGTTCGAACGATCCTTGCAACGCCGTTCCTGGTGCTTTTCGCGTCGATCACGATCACGACGATCGCCGCGCTCTGGAACGCGTATCGATCGGCGGAAGGTCGCGACCGCGTCCGCGCGCGCTGGGTGCTGCTCACGTTCGCCTTCGGTTTCTCGGGATTGATCGTGTATTTCGGAAGCTTGTTGCTGCGCGTGCACGCCGACTGGCCGCAGTTCGCCGCCCTAACCATGCTTGCGATTCCGTTCGGACTCGCGTACGTCATTTTACGCCATCGCGTACTCGACATCGGCTTTGTCATCAATCGTGCCGTCGTGTACGCGGGTGTGTCGCTCGTCGTCGTCGCTGCGTTCATCATCTTCGAATCGCTCGTCGGCCTAGTCGTGGAACAGAACAGTCGCGCTTCCGTGATTTTGCAACTGTGCGCGGCGCTTGCGCTCGGGCTTTCGGTTCGGGCGATTCACGAGCGCGTCGATCGATTCGTCGACGACCTCTTCTTCCGCGAACGCCACGCTGCCGAGGCGGCGGTGCGTAAATTCGCGCACGAAGCCCTGCTGATCACCAGTCAAGACGATCTCGTAATCAAGACGGTGGAGGTCGCAGAGCTCAATCTGCACATGTCAGGCTGCGCGTTTTACACGCGGCGCGCGAACGAGTACGCGCCGCTGCATTCGACATTCGTTTCGGACGCGGTGGCGGATGAAAACGATTACGCTATTTTGGACATGCGAGCGTGGCATGCGCCGGTCGACGTCGGCGGAGCACAGACGCGACTGCCGGGCGAACTCGCGGTGCCGATGATCGTCCGCGGCCAACTCGCGGGCTTTTTGCTCTGCGGCGAAAAAGCGAGCCACGAAGCGTACGCGCCCGACGAACGAGACGCGCTCGCCCTGCTCGCGCGCGACGCAGGCATCGCTCTCGACTCCCTACGGATCCGCGCGATCGAGCGCGACCTCGTTCGGCTCGCTCGCAACGGAGATGTGCCTCCTGCGATCCGCGCTCGCCTTGAAGCGCTAGCGGCCGACGGCGCAACCGGCGGGGGCGAGCTCGCGTTGTAGCCAAAGAAATGAGTATGAGCGACCAGCGTTTTACCCCGGAAATGACCGTCAACCAGGCCTTCGCCGTCCATGCCGGCGCGCGGCGCGTCTTTGCGCGCTTCCACTTGGGCGGGTGTTCCAACTGTGCAATCAGCGAGACGCACACGATCGGTCAGATCAGCGAAGACTACGGCATTCCTCTCCCGATGCTGCTCGACGGCCTGAACGCGCTGTTCGATCAAGGATCGCTCTCGATCGGCGACAAGGTACGTATCCCCGACGAAATCCGTTCGAAGATTCCCCAGCTCGCTAACGTGCCCGAGATCGGCGAGATCACGGGCAGCGAAAATGGCGCCTACACGGCCGAGTTTGGTGATGTGCGGCTGCAGGGGTTAGCTGAGGATTTCGTTCCCGTCGAAGCGACCGCGACGCCGGCTGCCGGCTAGAGGGGTCTGCGCTGGCTGAAGCCCTCGTCGGTTCCGTGCCAGTGCGTTACCCTCGCCTCCCCCGCCTTCCAGCAGAGATACATCGATTCGCCTTGGCGAGTCGACGGAAAGTCGACCAGGCCTAGGTCGATGTCCTTGACGATGCATCCGTACGACTCGATCCGGTGGATCAGGCGGACGATGTCACTTTTCAGCTCGCCAAACCGTGGCTCTGGGAATGGCGAGCGCAGACCGGCCAGACGCGAGCGGGTCACCGAGGGTGGGGCAGCCCGAAGCTCCGGGTCGCTCTCGAGTAGCTTTATTGCGAGATCGCGCCGCTTCGTGAGAAGCTCGTCGACCAACGGCGCCACTTTCGGGATGAGGGCGTTGGCCTTCTCGGGCGAAAAGAACTTCATGCGATTGCGACGCTCCCTCTGCCGGTCGTGAGTTCGGCGCGGATCGTCTTCGTCACCGGGCTCTCCGGAGCGGGTAAGAGTCAGGCGATCAAGACGTTTGAAGACTTGGGCTTTTACTCCGTGGAACACCTGCCGCCCGCGGCTCTCGATGCGACCTTGCACGTGCTCGATGCCGCGCGCATCCAGGACGTCGCGATAAATTTCGACGAACACGGGGGTGCGTTGCTCGGCGACGCACTTGCCGCAATCGAACGAGCGTCGGCTTCGCGCCACGTCGACGTGTTGTACGTCGAAGCGCGCAACGATGCGCTCGTCCGGCGCTTCAGCGAAACGCGCCGCCGTCACCCCTATGAGTCGCGTGGTTCACTGCGCGACGCAATTGCCGCCGAGCGCGACGCGATGTTACCGATGCGCGAACGCGCGACAATGACGATCGACACAACCACGCTTACGCACGGCGGGCTCAAGGAACGGCTATCCGCCGCCTTTGCTCCGAACGAGCGGGCCCAACTTGCCGTGACGATCGTGCCGTTTGGCTTCAAATATGGATTGCCGCTCGACCTCGATCTCCTGTTCGACGTGCGCTTTCTCCGCAATCCGAATTACGACGATGCGCTGCGTCCTTTAACCGGCAAAGATGAAGCCGTCGTAAAATTCATCGAAGCCGACCCGGCTTGCGCGCCGTTCGTGGCGAAACTCGAGGACATCATGGATTTTCTCGTGCCGCGGTATATCGCAGAGGGAAAAGCGCGGGTCACAGTCGGGATCGGTTGTACGGGCGGCCGGCATCGCTCGGTGTACATCGCCGATCGCCTTTAC
>JASHZC010000227.1 GCA_030042755.1 Vulcanimicrobiota bacterium
CGAACAAGTTCAGCATCTGTACGCCAATCGTGTTGCCCTGATGCTTCCACTCGATCGTGAGATTCGCGATCAAGTTGCCATGCGAGAGGATGCCGCCGTTTGCGGCAGTTCCCGGCGTTCCACGCGTGGCGGCAATGTTCGGCGCATTCGTCGTACCGGCGTATGCGGGATCGTAGTAATTGGTCGAGATGGCCGCGCCCGGAGAGCCGCCGATCAAGCTCGATTGTCCCGTCGTAATGCCGGGTCCGAAGTCGATCTGCGTGACGTTTTCGTAGTGAGCGCAGGTGCCGTTCGGGTTGAACGCTACGCACGCCGCGATCATGTTGCCGACGCTGTACGGATAGCCGATGTCGTATTGCAACTGCGGACTGATGCTGAATCCGTCGCGTAAGCTATCGACCGCGCCGACACGAATCGAGAACGGCGAGACGTAGCCCGCGCGATACAGATCGCCCAGCGCAAGCGTCGCGAGATTGTTCAAGGGCACCGTCGTTTCAGCCGTCGTAAACGGCGGCGTGGTGCTCAGAACGTTCTGATACGTTGCGGTGAAGAATCCGGAGAGTCCGATGTTCTTCTGCGGCGTCGTCAAACCGAACTCGGTACCGGCCGTCTTGTTTTCTCCGGCATTTGTGATCGCGAAAATACCGAGAACGGGATTGAGCAGATAGTAGGTGGGAAGACTCGTGCCCGTCTTGATGAAGGGCGTGAGGCGCATGCCCCAACCGTTATTGAATAAATGGTTGAAGCTGAGATCGTAGTTGGTGTAAATTGCGGGCGGCAGATTCTCGGCATCGGGAGCCTCGAGATTATCGCCGGCCCAGTAGAGTTGCTGAGCGAAGCTCGAGCATGGGAACACCGCGGCATTGAATGCCGCCGAGTTCCATCCGCAGAGCGTAGGCACACCCGGCGTCGTCTTTGCCGGTAGTTTATCGTACGTCGTTAAGCCGTATAGGTAGAACGGCGTTCCGCCGGTTTGCGCGTCGGCAAAAACGGCCGAACGTCCGTAGCCGAGACGTAGCGAATCGTTGCGATCGATCTGCCACGAAAGCGAACCGCGCGGCTGAAGGACGGTAGGTTCCGTCAGCCATAGAGCCGACGGCACGTCGAACGGATTCGTGATCGGAGCCGTCGGGCACGACGCATAATTGGCTGGATTTGCGAGGTACGCCGCGCAGCTCGAAACGAGGTAGCCCGTACTAGGTACGCCCGTGCCCAGTGAGTCGAGCTGGCTGTTCCAGTGCCGAACCTGTCCTTCGTCGCGGAGGCCGATATCGAGCTTCAGCTTGTCGTTTGGATTGTATTGAAGACGAAGGCCGCCGCCCCAATTTTGGAACGTCGTATTGTTGTAGTTGATGCCCCAGCTTGGAATGCGCGGATCGCAACTGGGGAGCGGTCCGGTGCCGCTGTACGGTGTGGTTCCGCAGAAGGCATCATACACGTAGCCGCCCGGCAACCAATCCGCGGGCGTCGCTTGATTCGTGAGTCCCGTGCCAAGCAGCGCAATCGTTGAAAGCGCCGGCTCGTAGGTTGAGAACTCAGGATAGAGTGTGTTGTATTGACCTTCAAGCGTTGCGGTGAGATTCGCCCCGAATTGGTGCTCGAGATCGATGCTGCCGCCGATGGTCTGTCCGCCCGTCGTCGTTAGTGCAGTCCCGCCTTGAAGACCCGTCTGCCACGGTCCGAGCGAGTAGGTCGTGTCGGTGTTCGCGGCGAGGCTCCAATTGTAATAGCGTACGGCCAGATAGGTCGTGGGCGAGATATTGTTGTCGTATTCGAGTTTCAGGAAGTTCGTGATGTTCGAGAAGTTCTGCTGCGGTTGCGTAATCGCCGCGTTATAGTCCGGCACACCCGGAGCCAAGCCGATGAGGCTGGCATATTGCTCCGGCGAGTAGCCCGTTACCGCGTAAAAGAGCCCCTGCGTGAGTTGGTCGTAGGGATAGTACGCAAGAGCGCCCGGGTTTGTTACGGGGTTATATACACCACCAGAGCCGATCACACCGGCGTTGCCTACTTGCGTGATGTTCGTGTACAGAACTTGAATTTGCTGACGCAAATTCTTGCCGAACTTGTAGAAGAAATTGTTCGTGAACTGATCCTGCGTTGCATATTGCGTGGTGAAGTAGTTGCCGTACTGATTGATCGGAGTAAAGCTATATCCGTTGTACGGCGCGTAGCGCTGACCGCTGTACGAAACCTCATCCGATATGCGGTTATCGGGAGTAGAGAAGCCATAGTCGAGCGCGATTTGGTGATTGAAATTCGGGCCACCGATTTGGGCCGTAATCGTACCGCCCGGTGGGCCTTCGCCGCGCAGCGGAACGACGTTGATCACGCCGGCACCGACTTCGCCTTGCGTCGCGTCGCCGGCGCCTTCCACGACTTGGATGTTGCCGACTCCGTTCATGAGTCCGACCGAACCGTTTCCACCGAGGAACGGCTCCTTGAACGATACACCGTCGTACTGATAGCCGACTTCGGCGGCAGCACCACCGCGAATTGTCACGGTGCCGCCCATCACGGTGTTGTTGTTCGTTAGCGTGACGCCCGGAACGGCAAGTAGCGCAGCGTTCTCATTCGTCGAAGCCGGATTGCCGGTCGACTGGGTGATCTGCGCTTGATTGACCGTGTAGGAATCGATCGTCTGCGTGGGTTGATACGCGCTGGATGCGCTGCGCGATGTCACCCGAACGATCGTCTTGAGTTGTTGGCGTAGAGCAACCGTTCCAACGGTGTCCGTTTCGTCTCCGAAAACGATTACGCCGGGAATATTGGCTGTTTCGTGTCCTTGAGCAGAAACCGTGACCGTATACGAGTCAACGTTCATGCCGAGGATCGTAAAGAACCCATGGGAATCAGTTGTTGCCGAATACGTGCCGCTGCCCGCTTTCGCGACAATCTGCGCTCCGGCTATCGGAGCTCGTGTCGCGGCATCGATAATCGTGCCGTTTAGATTACCGTACACTCCACCTGCTGCCAGGACTGGACCGACGGACAGTAATCCAAACGCAACTGTGAGGACGGCGCAGAAAATGCGTCTATGCATTTGAACCTCCACAGTTTCAAACGGGTAGATTTGCTCAGGCTACCCTCAGCAAATCAAAGACGCATTAATAATGTGTGTTAATGCCTCCTTTGTGACATGTGAACGCTGAGAACCATCGCTAGCTAAGAAAAAGAAGAAAAAGGGCCCCGGCGGTTGCCGGAGCCCTAGGGTAACCCAAGCGAGCGATCTTACTTGCGAATCGTCCGCCGAACGCCGTCGTAGGCCTTCTCGAACTGACGCTTCTTGAGCATTACGATCGGGTTGCAGGCAGTACCGTCGCTGGCCAGGCAGGTCGGTGCCGACAGCGAGAGGTCATCGGAGCCCGCCGAGCCGACGATCGTCGGGGACGGGTTGCCCGACGAGTTCGCCGGATTTGCCTCGTAGGCCGGATAGTCGAACGCGAACACCTGGATCAGCACCTGGTCGCCCGTCGTGGTTGTTCCGCCGTTGGCGGCCGTGTTCTGGGCGGCGGTGCAGATCGACGGTACGGAGTTCGTCGCGCTGGAGTTGGGTCCGATCAGGTCGGGAAGGTTCGGAACCGTCGAACTGGTCGTCTCCAACGTGTAGTACACCGGCGCGCCTTCGCCCGAGCCGTTGCAGCTCGCCAAGGCACCGTTTGCGGGGCCGTAGTCGAGAACCTCGACCAAGGCTTCCGTTGCGCCGGCCGGCAGGGTGAAGCCGGTAAACGAACCGCCGCCGTTCCCATCGGGAACGAACGTCGGGTTCGTCGCAACCGGCAGCGTCACGACGCCTGCCAGCGTGAACGATGCCTTCGAGGTCACCGTTCCGGTGTTGGCCGGAACGCTGACACTGATGCCATAGGCGCCGGCCGTCGGTGTGATGCCCTGGAAGACGTCGATGCCTTCGCTGATACCGGCAACACCCGACGCGTAGAGACCGGAATTGGCCGGTCCGATCGCGTCGCCGCCGCTGCTTGCCGCTACGAATGCGGGCGGGCCGCCCCACGGGACGATCGTATTGGCATTCGCAGTCGTCTGGTAGACCGGCACCGGATACGGCACCCAGCTGAAGGGCGAGCCGACGTTTGATGGAGCCGACGCGTCGTAAGAGCCCATCGCATTGAAGGGTTCCAGACCGATGCTAAACGCGCCGCCGGACTGTCCAAACGAGGTAACCGCACTGGTGTTGACCGCCTGCGATGAGGCGGTAATCGAATTGGTGCCGATCTCGCTCGTCGCCGGTCCCGTTAGGATCGTCGAGAGCGGGTCGAGCAACGAGAAGCTTCCGGCCGGTCCGGGGATCGTGCCTGGAAGCGTCAGCGTCGGCGACGAGATGAGCGCACCGCTATCGCCGGGCGCGGTCGATCCCTTGCCCTGACGATAGGTCACCACCACGTTGAGGGCGTTCGTACCGGCGATGTTCGCCGTTCCGACTGCTAACTGCAGCACGTTGCTGCTCAGTGGTGCCGGATTGCTTGGGTTCGACGGACTGCTTGGATTCGCACCGCATGCGGCGAGCGAAGCGCTCGCCGCAAGACCGATGATGATGCGTAGTGTTTTTGTCATGCGTTTTGTTTTTTCCATACCTAAATCGCTCGCTGGTAGTACACGCGGAACGAGAACGGTGCTAGCGGTCCGAACGCCGGCTCACCCGAGTCGAAGTCGCCGTTCGAGAGCAGATATGCGCCGTTGCTGTACGCGTAGAGATCGGTTGGAATATGGGCGTAACAGCCGCGGTTTCCGTTACCGACCTGCGAGACGCAGGAGTTGTAGTTGGTCTGCGGACCCGAGAGTCCGTTGGCTACCGGCTGATAGTACGTATTGATTGCCGGAACCGTTCCGGCGAACGCGTTGCCGAAGAGATTGTAGACCTGGACGCCGATGGTGTTCGGTCCGCTCTTCCATTGCAGCGCGAGATTTGCCATGAGGTTGGGGTGCGAAAGAACGCCGCCGTTTGCAGACGTGCCGGACGTACCGCGCGTTGCCGCGATGTTCGGCTTGAGCGCGCTGCCCGGATCGGCCGGGTCGGCGTAGTTCGGCGAAATCGACGAACCCGGCGCCGTACCGATGAAGCTTGCGGTACCGACGGATGTTGCTGGGCCGAAGTTGACGTTCTCGACGTCAGCATACTCGCCATCGGGCAGCTGCACGGCGATGAGATTTCCTTCGCTGTACGGATATCCGATGTTGTATTGAAGCTGCGGGCTGATCGTGAAACCGTTCTTCAGGTTATCGAGTGCTCCGATAACGAGGCTGCCCGGAGAGACGTATCCAGCGCGATAGAGGTTGCCCAGCGCTAGAGACGCGGTCGGGATGAACGGTACCGACGTTTCGCCCGAAGCGAGCGGCGGCGTCGTGCTCAACACGTTCTGGTACGTTGCGGTAAAGAATCCGGAGATACCAATCGGACGCTGAGGCGACGTGAGACCTAACTCGATGCCGCTGGTCTTGTTGTAGCCCTGATTCGAAACCGCAAAGATCCCGAGCACCGGATTCAGATAGTAGTAGGTGGGAAGGTCGGTGCCGAGTTTTGCAAACGGTGTTAGACGCAGGCCCCATCCGCTCTTGAACAGGTGGTTCCAGCTGATATCGTAGTTGCTGTATATTGCGGGTAAACCGTTGCCTGCATCGGGAGCCTCGATGTTGTCACCCTGCCAATAGAGCTGCTGCGCAGCGCTTTGACACGGGAAGACGTAGGTAGCTGTCCAGCCGCAAAGCGAGCCGGTCTTTGCAGGAATACTTGCGTATTGCTGCAGGCCATAGAACTCGAACGGCGTGCCGGCGGTTTGCGCGTTCGCAAACACGGCCGAACGCCCGTAGCCGAAGCGAAGAGAATCATCCCGGTCGAGTTGCCACGATACCGAACCGCGCGGCTGCAACTCGGTTGGATGCAGCACGTTGTTGTTCCACGACTCGTTGAGCACGTCGTACGGGTTGTTGACGTGGATCGGCGAGCAACCCGCCGCGAGAATTGCAGCGTTGAGCTCCGACGGCGTGGCGCTTGGATTCGCAAGTGCGACGGGAGCGGCGCACGAGTTCTCGTAACCGGTCTCCGGTCCACCGATGCCGAGCGTGTTGAGCTGGCTGTACCAGAGCTGGTTCTGACCTTCGTCACGCACGCCGACGTCAAACTTCAGTCTGTCCGACGGGTCGTATTGGAAACGAAGACCGCCGCCGTAATTCTGGAACTCGGTCTTGTTGTAGTTGATGCCCCAATCCGGAAGGCGCGTATCCGCGAGTCCGCTCGAGCAATCGAAGGTTCCGAGCTCGCAAAAATAACCGCCCGGCTGCCAATCGCTGAGTGAAATCGAGCCGGACGTCGGGGTCGACGGAATTTCGCTGAGGCCGCTAAAGCCTAGCACTCCGAGGAATCCGTCGGTCGGCGCCTCTGCGTCGAAGATCGGGTGCAGGATGTTGTACTGACCTTCGAACGTGACCGTGAGATTCGAACCGATCTG
>JASHZC010000228.1 GCA_030042755.1 Vulcanimicrobiota bacterium
GACGTCTTCACGCGGTTATCGCAGAACTTCTACAGCGCTGCCGGGCGTCCGGACGAAATGCGCCTGCAAATCGTTCCGACCTACACCGTGCCGATCAACCGCGACGGAACGACGAGGGTTTATGCATCGTACACGCGCGAAGCACGGATCATCACGGGGAACACGCTTCCCGTCTCATCGAACCGTTTCGACACCGCCATCGTTCGCGACATGACGCCCTCGATTCAGGGGTACGCGCGCGTCTCGGTATTCGGCTCGCAAGGGCTTCCGGGTCTTACGAAGGTAATCGTGGGTATCGAAATCACGCTTTGAGTTCGATCGGCGGAGCTATCCATCCACCATTGAGGATCACTTCCGAAGGCCAGAAAATGTGGAGCACCACTTGAAACGGTCCCGGCTCCAGAGGCAGCCAGTGATCGCTCGACCTCTGGGGCGCGCTGTTTTGAAGTGAAATAGCGGTCCTACCACTTGAGTCTCGCCGAACGATGCTGCCCGTCGATCGCATGAGCGGTCTCGTGCCTACGAGCCATCCACCGCGTGCCGGTGGTTCGTTACCGCGATCAAATGTTATTCGATAGCAAGAACGCCCATCGAGCGGACGCCCTGCGGAATCGGTATCGGCAATGAGCCGTACGTAATCCGCGCGTACGTCGCTGAAGACCCGGGTGTGCGCTGCGGCGGCTCGCCGTACGTGATCCCGCCCAAACTGTTCGGTTGCATCATCAAAGAACCAGCCGCCGACCTCCATACGTGCCGGGCGATACGCCGCAATCCGCCTCTTCGCCAACTCCACACCGCGTTCGATACTTGCGCGATGCTCAGAGCGGAGAAGACTCACCAGAATGTCGCGCATTCCGGCATCTGCCGAGGGTAGAGGATTACTCTCTAACAGCGAAGCGAGTTCAGCAAAGAAATCCAAAGCGTCGAGCCGGTCTACGTCAGACACTAAGCGCTCTTGCGATAGTGTTGCAACCGGACTGATGTATTTTTTCTGCCGGTCCCGAGACTTGCTTAGCGGCGCGATCGTGCAACGGGCTTGAAAATCTTCCGCAGCCGACGTGTCGGACTCGCTGTAGGAAGCGGTTCGCGCGCTGATGCGAAGAAGCGAACTCGGTGCGTGTAGTACGTGGGTATGCTCGGGAAGCTCACCTGACTGCGAGAGCGGGCCGGTAACGGCAATGACCTGTCGGTCGTAGCCGGTCACGCGCGGGCCGGCAGAGTGCAGCGCGTTCGTCCACGCATCGAAGAACGAGACGAAATAGTACCGTTCCGCCGAAGGTATGGTGACGATGACCGGCTCTGCTCGAACGTCGAGCCAGGCTCCGGAGGAAAGAATGCGTGCTCCTTGGGCGATGGAGCGTTCGAGATCGTCATCTCTCAATAAAAAGAACGCATTGTATCGTTCCGATGCGCAGCTGCTACTGAGGACGAGCGGGTAACCGTACACATAGGCTTCTGCAGCGTACGACTCGATCCGCGATGCTTGCATCTGCATGCAACCGTCTCCTGAACGCGATGGTACGCACCAGCACGCCCCGGCCTAGGCACAATGTCCTAGATTGGCGCGCTGGAACGGGCAAGCGCGCGTATGGACGCTAGAAACTGATCCTGCCCTAAAAATGTCTGTCCTAGAAAACGACCATTCCCTAGATTGACGAATGCGATAATCTGAGGCACTGTCATAGACAGGGTGGCCCCAGGCTGCGCCGTGTCCCGATGCGACTCGAGGGTACTATGCCCGCATCTGCTTCACACAACGGGCGTTCAGCGTCTCTCCACATTCAATCGGCCTCCCGATTGACTCAGCTTTCCGTTGACACGATCCGCGCTTGGGAAAAACGGTATGCGGCGGTCGTTCCCATGCGTGGCCCCTCGGGGCAGCGCCGCTTTTCGTCGAGCGACATCGAGCGGCTGCTCCTTCTCAAGGAGGCCGTCGACGGCGGAGAATCGATCTCGCGCATTGCAACACTCACGACGGAACGTCTCCGAGCCCTCGTTCAAAACGACTACGGCGTCGGCGACGCCGACGATGCGGTGATATCGCGGATTCTTCGCATCGTTTACGCGCTCGACGTTCCGCTGCTAGCGTCAGAGCTCACCTTCACCGGACTCTCTCGTTCGTCGGTCGAATTCGGCGACGACATCATCGCGTCGCTCATGGTCGAGATCGGAGCGAACGCGCACAGCGTGGCAGAGTCGGCTACCTACGAGCTGTTACTGTGCAGCACTATTTCCTCGATCGCTTCGCTGTTGTTCGGAAAGTACGTTGTCGACGTTCGTCGGCCCATGATTCTCTTTGTCACGTTGCCGGGAGAAAAGCACGTAATTCCGCCGCTCTTGGCGGCGCTGACGGCTGCGGAAGCCGGATACCGCACCTTCTTTGCGGGAACCGAGATCGCTCCGTATCACGTCGAGTCGCTGGTTCGCGCGACGGAAGCCGAGGCAGTCGGAATCTACATGGGCGTCCACAACAACGACGGGGTTCAGCTCCTTCGCGAAGTTCAGAAACGCATAGCACCGATGCGTGTCTTCGTTGGTGGACAAAGCGCACGGCTCTGCAACACGTTCGAAGTCTCTGAGACGCTGCGCTCCTTTAGCGACCAGCTGGCTCGCTTCGAGCTGGAGCGATAGCGTGACACCGCACATTTCGGAGCATCTCGCGAACGATCGAACCTTTCTTGCGTTTCTCCGGACGGCAGTGTCGTTGCTCAGTCTTGGGATCGCGGTGAACCGCTTTGCACTCTATTTGCTCGAGCGCCAACTGGTTGCATCGGATCGAGCCGGACTCGTCAGCACGGAGCAAATGGGTGTGGGTCTCGTC
>JASHZC010000229.1 GCA_030042755.1 Vulcanimicrobiota bacterium
CGCCGCGACGCCTTGGGTACGCAAAGCACCGCGCACCGCGAGCGCCGCCCAGTGCGGAACGACCCACAGCGCCTCCGAGGCCACGTCGCGCGGCAGGATCGTCGTGAAGAGCAGCGCCGTCCCCGGCGCCGCCGACCAGGATCGTCCCTTCCGCCCCGCCCCGCGGCGCTGATACTCCGCGACGATCGTGTGGCCTCTGAAGCCCGCCTTATCCAAGAGCGCAGCCGCGTCCGCGTTCGTGCTTTCGGTCTCTTCCACGTAGGCGACCGACGCGAACGGCGTGTTGCGCAATTCGCGAGCCACCCACGCATACGGTCCCGCCTCCGGCATCGGCTCCATCTTCGCTCCTTTTCCCGAGTCCATCCTGAGCCTCTCCCCCGGTGTCATCCTGAGCCCTGTCATCCTGAGCGTAGTCGAAGGACGAAGGACGAAGGATGACCGAGCGACCCGCCGTATTCGGCGCTTCTATGGCTATCGAACGTACGCTCATCCTCTGCAAACCCGATGCCGTTTCGCGCGGACTCGTCGGCGAGATTATTGCGCGGATCGAGCGCCGCGGATACGTTATCACGGCGATGAAACTGATGGAGCTCGACGGCGTTCGCGCGCGCGAACACTACGCCGAACACAAAGGCAAGCCGTTCTTCGACGAGCTGGTCACGTTCATCACCAGCGGTCCGCTGGTCGCGATGGCGGTCGAAGGCGAAGGCGTAATCGAAGGTTGCCGGCAGCTGATGGGTGCGACCGACCCGCTTGCGGCTGCGCCGGGATCGATCCGCGCCGACTTTGCGCAAACGATCGGCCGGAACATCGTCCACGGCAGCGACAGCAAAGCCAGCGCCGATCGCGAGCTCGGGTTGTTCTTCGAAGACAAGGACTTCATGTCGCGGCGGCACGATCTGGAGCGCTGGATCGCGGGATAGACGATGTCGCTCGAGCAGTTGCGCGGCGGCGGAAGGCCGTTGATCGAGGGAGTCCATGCGCGCGAAGTGCTCGACTCGCGCGGTAATCCCACCCTGGCCGTTGCGGCGGCAACCAGTTTCGGCGCCGTCGAGGAAGCCATGGTGCCGTCGGGCGCCTCGACCGGCGAGAACGAAGCAGTCGAACTGCGTGACGGTGAGGAGCGCCGCTACGGCGGCAAGGGCGTGCGCAAGGCGGTGAGCGCCGTGAACGACGTGCTCGGTCCGGCGCTCGAGGGTCTGGATGCTACCGCACAGCGCGAAATCGACCTGCGGCTCGTCGACCTCGACGGCTCGGGGAACAAAGCACGATTGGGCGCGAACGCAATTCTCGGCGTTTCGTTGGCGGTGGCGCGCGCTGCGGCAGCCAGCCTGTCTTTGCCGCTCTTCCGTTATATAGGGGGTCCTTCGGCTTCCCTGCTTCCCGTTCCGCAGATGAACGTGATCAACGGCGGCAAGCACGCATCGGGAGCGCTCGCGTTTCAAGAGTGTATGATCGTGCCGTTCGGCGCTGCCGGCGAGGCCGAGGCGGTGCGTTACGGCGCCGAAGTCTTTCACGCGCTTGGGCGCATCTTGCGCGATCGCCGGCTGCCCACGCAGGTCGGCGACGAAGGGGGATATGCGCCGCCGCTCGAGAGTCCGCAGCAGGCGCTCGATCTGATCGTTGCGGCGATTAAAGAGGCCGGTTACGTGCCGGGGATCGACGTGGCGATTGCGCTCGACCCGGCCGCGAGCGAGTTCTATCACGACGGCAAGTATTTTGCGTTGTCGACCGACCGCGGCTTGACGGTCGACGAGATGATCGCGCTCTACAGCGATCTGTGCGATCGTTATCCGATCGTCTCGCTTGAGGACGGGTTGGCGGAAGACGACTGGGCCGGCTGGCGCAAGCTCACCGAAGCGCTCGGCGCTCGAATTCAGCTGGTCGGGGACGACATCTTCGTCACCAACATTGAATTTCTCGAGCGCGGAATCAAAGAGGGCGTTGCCAACGCGATCCTCATCAAGCTCAATCAAATCGGAACGCTTACCGAAACCCTGGATTGCATCGAGGTTGCGCAAAAGGCCGGCTATGCGACCGTGATCTCGCACCGATCGGGTGAAACCGAAGATACGACCATCGCCGATCTCGCGGTCGGGACCGAGGCCGGCCAAATCAAAACCGGTTCACTCTCGCGCAGCGATCGCATCGCAAAATACAATCGCCTAATGGCGATCGAGGAGCAGCTTGGGCAGGCGGCGCGGTACGCCGGCCCAAAGGTTTTCCGAGCCCTCGGGCCTGTAGCTCAGCGGTAGAGCGGCCGGCTCATAACTGGTTGCGCGTAGGTTCGAATCCTACCAGGCCCACCATCTCTCGTAGAACCGTCGAGGTTCGGAGCCGGAGTTTGGGGCGATGACGCTGGCCGGGAGGAAGCCTCCAGTCATCTCGCAGCGTAACGTCGACTTAGCGCGGTCAGCGTGAACGCCAGTCCGGTTAGGGTCAACAATCCTGCTGCAATCAGGAGCTCGACGGACCCACTGCGGGCGTCGGGGTCCCAGCGGGTTGCCAGCTCAATCCAGTTGGGGAACGCCGTCGCAAGCAGCGTGGCAGCGCCGGCAATTGAAGCTAAAGCGATCCTTCTCATTGGAACCTCCAAACGCTGTCACCTTTGACAGACTCAAATGATACTGGCTACTCCTTGCAATCTTCGTCCTCCTCATCGCAACAGCACGGGTAGCCTTGTCGGCACGGCACCGGATGCGGCTTATTGCAACAGCCCTTGCGGCAATCGTCGCAATCCTCTCGCGACCAAGACCAAGGCCATATCGTGTAAGCTTCGACGTCAACGATTTTGACGGGCGTTGCCGGGTCGTTACTCTCGATCACCAGCTCGCAACAGCGAGGGCACTTTTCGAGTGCGTGATACTGGATCACGACGGGAAGACACGAACCGGGCGCTAGCGTTGCCGGGAACGGATTATGCAACAGCCTCCAGAGACGGCTCTTACGCTTAAAGGCTACGCTGGTAACATCGAGCGCACATTGACCCACGTTGCAGATCGAGAGGGTGCGGTCCGCGCAACACGTGGCCGTGACGCCGCCGAACGAGGTAGAGCCCGCGACCGCCAGCGTACCCCACGGCGCGTCGCCGGAGACGCTAACGTTCAACGGGCTGGCCGGATCGTCGCTGCTGATTGTGATCGTCGCTGACTTAGAACCGAAGCTGGCGGGCTGGAACCGGATCGGTAGCGGCAGGCCGGTCCCCGGAGCAATCGTGATGGGGTACGACAAGACTTCGGGTGCGAGAAACTCAGGCCAGCTCGAGGTTATCGCATAGACGGTGAGGGTGCAGGCACCGCTATTGGTAAGAATTAGCGGTTCATCGGCGAAGTTGCCGACGCACACGTTACCGAAGTTTCCGCTGTTTGCGATGATCGCCGTTGCCGTCGGCGCGGGAGCCGTTCCCGAGACCGCGAGCGAGTTCGGGCTTGAGGGATCGCTGCTGAAGACGGTGATCGTGCCGATCTGCAGACCGTAGCTTGACGGCGCAAAGCGAACGACCAGGTCGATCGACGCGCCGGAGCTGACGAGCAGCGGGTAAGACTGAACGTTCGGTACGAAGAAATCTCCCGTTCCGGCGATATTGAAGATCGTCAACGGGCACGGTCCGGGATTGTTAATCGTGAGTAGTTCATCGGCAAACGATCCACTGCAGACGTTGCCGAAGTTGCCGCTGTTTGCGATAGAGATCGCTGCCGTCCCTGCGCCACCCGCACCGACTGCGAGAAGGTCGACGATGGGTGCCGCGGGATCGTTGCTGATGATACGGATGGTCGCAGCTTCGGGGCCGGCTACGCTTGGTGTGTAACTCACCGTAAAGTCGAGCTCGTCGCCGGGTCCAATGTCGACTGGCGTGCTCGGCGTCGGAAGCACAGCGAAATCGCTCGACCCGACCAACCATTCCACGCTATCGATTGTGAGCGCCGTTGTGCCGACGTTGTAAATCTTGAGCGTCAGAAATTGCGGTCCCGTGCAGACGACGCCAAAATCGAGGTTGTCTTGCAGGCTGACTGCGATGACCGGTCCGGATGGCACGACGAACTTGAAGACGCCGCGCCCATATGTAGCCGCGGTGAGCGATCCAGCCGTTTCATTAAGAGCGAGGTCGAGGACCGGCGCTTGCGGGAAGTGGAGATCGTCGAGTACATACCACGTTGCGCCTTGATCGACGGAGCGCAGCACGCCAAAATCGCAACCGACATAAATGGTGGTCGGTGTGTCGGACCCGTCTAGGGCGATCGCGTTGAACGGAACGTCGATCGGCGGAGAGATGTCCGTCCACGAACCGCCGCTGATCGTCGTTACATAAACGTGGCCGTTCGGCGAACCGCTAAAACCCTGAACCACTGCATAGATGATCGTAGGATCGTTTGGATCGAACTTAGCGCGCGCGACAGTGCGTCCTGGAAGATTTCGCGTGATGTTCGTGAAGGCCACGCCGTGCGGCGGTCCGACCGTCGGCGCCAACGCGTTCGTCGAAACGAAAACTTCGCTTCCGACAGCAATGACGACGTTGTTGCCGCCGTTTAACCTCGCGACATCGATCGTGCCGGTGGTACCGAAGGCTTTGAGAATTCGCCAGGTACTGCCGCTGTCTTGGCTTTGCCACAGATTCTGGCTGCCGCTCGCGTAGACGAAGCCGCCATTGCTTGGATCGGTACCGATGGGCGCGAGATAGCAACCCGTGTCGGTCGACGTCCCCCAAGGGGTGATGTACGTGGGGAACGACTTGCCGTCGTCCGTCGAGAGGTACATTTCGGTGCATGGAACCGGCGGAGTACCCGACCAGAAGCCGCTGGTCGAGTAGACTTGTCCCGCGATCGTTCCGTCGTAGCGAACGTCCCAACCGTCCCCGCCGCTCGTTGCAACCCAACCGAGTCCTGAGCCGCCGGCGGTCGTTTCGACTTCGTTATCTTGAAGCGCGCCAACGGTGACGCTACCCGTCGCATCGGGTTTAACCGAGATGTTGTAAAACAAACCGGTCTGTAAGCCGCCGGAGTTTAGTGGCGACCAGCTTGCACCACCGTTTATCGAGGTCGAGAGACCGCCGTCGGTTCCACAAAAAACGATCGACGGAGTCGGGCTTGGTTGCGAGATAAAGGCCCAAGCGTGCGTGTCGGAGTGGGGGACCGAAATAGAGCTGAAACTTGTACCGGAGTTGGTCGACTTTGCTTGGTGAACGGCGCCAAAGTAGATGATGTCGTGCACCCCGTCACCGGGCGACGCGGGATCGACGGCAAAGTGAAAACTATATCCACCTTGTGAGCTTCCGACGTGCATCCCGGTCGCCGCTTGCTGCGTCCACGTAGCGCCTTGATCCTTACTAAGAAAGAGTCCGACCGGATCGGGTGCCCCGCCGGTCCCTTGCAAGCTCACGTAGAGAACTTGAATGCCGTGTGGGTTTGGTGGTGACGTGGGCGGAGCCGCCGCAATGATGACCTTGAAGAATCCGTTAGGCGATGGGCCAACCGCGCTCTTGACCGCAGGGGTCGATCCGCTGAGAATCTGCGTCCAGGTTACGCCGCCATCGTTCGAACGGTACGCACCTGATCCCGACACGCCGGCATAGAGAATGCGCGCATTTGGCGGCGAGGAGACGTCGAGCACCAAGGAGCGCGTATCACCGATCGCATTCGTACCTTGCGTCCAGTTCAAGCCGCCGTCATCGGAGACAAACACGCCGAACGAACTTGCCAAGTAAACCGTGTTGCTGTTGGCCGGATCGACAAGAATCACGTTGATATCTTGCGGGACGAACTGGATTGCATTGCCAACGTTGTCGGCCGGAAAACCCGATCCGAGGCTAATCCACGTCTCGCCGCCGTCAGTTGATTTGAAGATACCGGCCGAGGGTTGCGTGCCGTCGTCGATGCGCGAGCTCGTGCCGACATAGATCGTTGTCGTGTTGTTCGGGTCGATCGCAATTGCGCCGGGCTCTCCGATTCCCAAGCACAGTTGCCGATCGAAGATCGGCGTCCAGGTCGTGCCGCCGTCGAGTGAATGCCAGGCGCCGCCACCCGCGGTTCCCATATACATGTCCGCGGGATTGTGTGGATTGATTGCAATCGCAGAAACCAGCCCGTTGTCTTGCGTGCTGTTCTCCGCGATGGGGCTGGGCCCGAACGGCGCCCAGACCGTCCCTTTGAGGCTCACTTCCGGGACTCGTCGTCAGAATCGGTTGACAGTGCTTTCTGCGTTTGCCCAACCGTGCCGGGCTCGCGTATCAGCGAGCCTCGTAACCGATGCCACTGACCGAGTGCTTTGGCATACATCTCCGCCGTGGGCACGGGACCGCCCGCAAGTCGCTTCTTCAGTATTTGGATGATGACCGCGCGGTCGCGACCGCCAGGATCAGGGTGCGGCCGTCGTCCTTCATCGCTGGGATGCTTTGGCTTGGCCATGCTTTATTCTATCCGTGCCGCAAGGCCGCTAGATGAGAAATGAAGCGCGCCATGATGTCCATTGCGAGCATCCTCGCACAGGTAATCAGTAGAAGGGAGCGGTCGTTCATCGCCAGTCGGCGCACTTCCTGGTTTTCCGAGCAAAGGGGGCCTCGTTTGTTGCGGTAGACGTGAGCCCAAGCAGCCAAGCACCCGAAGAAGCCGGCTTGCCCTCCGGAGATAGCCTTGTTCGGAGGCGCGTGCTTCGAGCGATGATTCTAGTCCGCGCGTTATGCGCATGCCGGGTCGGCGAGACATGGCCGCGTCGCAGCGAGCAATGCTAAGAACAGAACCCGAGCGAAGGCTGGCAGCGTGAGGCTTTGCCTGTCGGTGATCCTCGTTACCTGCTCTCCCGCACAGCTTGTCCACATCACGGTCGCAAATGTCACGCCTGGCATCGATTCCGCGTCGTTCGCAGCGCAGCCCATTCAGCTTCGTCGACGTGCACGCTAAAAGGGCGGATCGCAGCATTTCCTTGTGCGGCGCGCGGCGTCGGCGTCTTAAGCACAGCTGTCGCTCCGAGCTCCACGGCTGTGATGATTCTCCCACAACGCGAAAACGTGCGGTTTCCCCTGGCTGCGATTGACTCGAACCGAACGACTCCAGGTTCCGTGAGCGCCGGATCGCATAGCTCGCGAAGAATCGTCTCCGCTTTGTCGGCATCTCGCGGAGCGAACGCAAATACAATGGAGGAAATGAGCATTGTTATTCTGTCGCTCAGTTACTCAGGTGCTAGAATGTAACTCGTGTCGCTCGGTAATGTAAATCGCCAAGCAAGCCACCGTCCGGCTGGAGGTACTTCGTCGAGCAGGTCTACCCGAACGACGTTGGGAGGCAGTAGCCCTACGGCTATTTTATTCTTGACGCGTCTGATGCGCCGGCATCAGCGGAATACCGTGGTGGCATACCTACTCGCTCTCGTGCTGGTGACGACCCAAGCCGTTAGTGCAGCGCCTGGAGATTTGCTCGCGGTCTCGCCCGTAGAGGCGCCTGCGCACGCGAAAGCTTGGAGGGTCATCTACGAAACCACCGGGTTGGATGGCGTGCTTCGTCCGGTCTCCGGTGTGATCGTCGTTCCCAACAGTAAGGCTCCGTCGGGCGGAAGGGCGATCGTCTCATGGGCGCACCCCACGACGGGAATTGCGCAAGCGTGCGCGCCATCCGAGAGTAGAAATCGGTATACGCTCATTCCGGGACTCCCGTCGATGATCGCCCGCGGATACGTCGTCGCGGCGACCGATTATCCCGGACTGGGGACGTCGGGACCGCATCCCTACCTCATCGGCGCTTCTGAAGCTCGATCGGTGATAGACATCGTGCGCGCGTCGCGGAAATTTCCTCCCGCCAATGCTTCGAACCGCTACGTGGCCTGGGGACATTCGCAAGGCGGCCAGGCGGTGCTCTTCGTCGATCAAATTGCGCAATCGTATGCGCCGGAACTGCGATTGGCGGGCGTCGTCGCCGTTGCGCCCCCGACGGCTCTCAAGGAAGACCTCCACCACGTCATCGTGACGACGTCGGGGCGTTTGCTCGCGTCCTACACCCTCGTTTCGTGGTCGCAAATTTACAACGCATCCATGGATGCGGTCACCACACCGCTTGCACGGCCGATCGTACGGCTCGTAGCGCGACAGTGCGCGTTGACGCGCCTTACGTCGGCACGTGTGATGCTGACGGCGAAGCTTCTACCGTCGAACATGCTGCTTCCCACATTTTGGACCTCGAAGCCCTGGGTCGACGCGGCACGCGAAAATTCAGCCGATCCGCGCCGCGTCGCAGCACCGTTGCTCGTCGTGCAGGGGACGGATGACCGCGTCGTGCCGCCCTCCTTAACGGCGCAATTCGTGCGAACGGCATGCGCGGCCGGAGCACAGATCGAACTGCTGCGCATCGACGGCGGGAGTCACTTCTGGGCCGGCATGGACAGCGCGGGCTTCGCCGTGGACTGGATCGCGAAACGCCTCAGATCGCAGACGCACAAAGGTTGCCCTACGCTCGATATTCCGGCGCCGGTCAAAGCTGCAAGAGTCCTGTACCACGAAAGCGTACAGGCAGACCGCCACCAGCAGCGTGTAGAGCAGCGCGAAGAAGAAGACACCGAATACATCAGAGACTTTCACGATAGATATCCCTTAGCAACCTACATGCGCATGTTGGACTGAGTTCCCGTTTGCATGATGTGAATGTGCTGAATGACTCCAGCCCAGCTGTCGGGTGTAATTCCTAGACTTGTCCTAAATGGATATTGCAGCTCAAAAAGCAGCAGCAGCAAGCTGGTTATAATGACGACGACGCTCGAGGTCATCAGGAGGTGGACCCCGCGATTCGTCAAACCGAAAAGCCAGCAGAAACATACTACGCACGCTGCCCCGATGAGCAAGACCAGCCATTCGAAGGGAACAATTCCACCGGCGTTATCCGCGAGTCGCCGCTGACGGAGATCGTGCAGAGCGCCAAGCTGTTGCAGCGTCGCGCTCTGCGCGTTAGTCTGGCCCGGGTCTGCAGGTTTGAATGCGGCCGCCGCTCCGATCGCATCCATGACGATGAGATCCGCTTTGACGTTGAAGCCGCCATCGCGCATCGAGGGCCACTCTCGATCGATCATGAGCTGCGAGTAGGCAAGGACGTCTCGGCGCACCTCACTGCGGCTTGCGGTGGGAAGATCGACCGCCATGTGCCAGGCGTCCGTCGCCGCGGCCGATTCAAGCGTCACGAGATCATTGGCCTCGGAGAAATGCTGCCACGTAATCACGGTCAGAAAGCCCAGCACGACGGCATAAAGCGTGCCGGCGACGGCGATGATGAATCCCCCAACCTCATTGTGCCGAACGAAATTGCGCTCGGGGAGGAGACGATGAACGTACCATTGCCCAACGCACGCGGTTGCGACCGCAACGCATATCGCGGCAAATAGAAGAGCGGCGGCGGGTGCGTGCAAAAAGAAAGCGGGCCGAGTAGCCAAGATGATCGCGGCACTGCCCGCGGACAGGGTAACGAATGCGGTGCCCGCAACCACGATCGCGGGCGTCTTTTCTGGGCGGTCGGCGAGAACGCGAAGCGCTGCCTGCCCGATTTTGGAAGTCTCCATCATCACGCACGGCAGCATGACACGGGCGCGGCGCCCAGAACACTGATACCCGTAAGAATTATCCGTATGAATCGGGTCAGAGAGGGAGCGGGCGGGCGGTCGCCGTTGCCTTTGTCGTTCGGCGCATTGTTGCGCGAGTTTCGAGTCGGGGCTCGACTCTCTCAGGAAGCGTTAGCAGAGCGCGCGACCGTGAGCACTGACGCCATCAGTGCGCTCGAGCGCGGGGTCAGCAAGGCGCCGCAGCGTGAAACGCTGGCGTTGATCGTCGATGCGCTGCGGCTCGAACCGAAGCAGCGTCATGCCATTGAGGCCGCGGCTCGGAAGCCGGCTATCCCCAGACGAACGAAAGCGCGCACGGCGAAATCGCACAATCTTCCTCACTCGACTTCGCAGCTTTTCGGGCGCGAAAACGATCTCACCGACGTTGAAGCCATGCTTACGAAAACACGCGTGCTTACTCTCACCGGTGCCGGTGGAGTCGGCAAGACTCGCCTGGCAACGGAGATAGGTTTTCGCGCGCTCGACAATGCCAAGGACGGAGTCTGGTTCGTCGATCTTGCCGCGGTGCGCGATTTAGGTGACCTGCAGCCTGCGATTGCGGGCGCGCTGGGCGTCCGCGAGAATCCGCAGCTATCACTCATCGATGCGATTGCCGAATCGCTGAGGCGAAAGCAGCTACTGTTAATTCTAGACAACTGCGAACACGTGGTCGGCGCTGCGGGGGCAGCGATCGAGAAAATCGCCGCCGAGTGCCCGGAAGTCCAGATCTTGGCGACGAGCCGTCAGCCGCTGGGAATTGCGCAGGAGCAGACGTACCGGCTAGGGTCACTCAGCCTCGACGCTTCGGTCGCGCTATTCTCCGAGACCGCGAAGCGCGTCGATGCATCATTTTTAGCCGACAGGGAGCTCCCTTTGGTCGAGCGGATTTGCCGGCGGCTCGATGGGATCGCCCTTGCGATCGAGTTGGCAGCAGCGCGTACTCGACTGTTGGGCCTCGCGGAAATCGAGAACCTCTTAGCACAGCGTTTTGCCGTGCTCGCCGGGGGCGGAACCCTTCCGCGGCACAAAACTATGCGGGCGCTCATCGATTGGAGCTATGACCTGCTCGCGCCGGAAGAACAACTGCTCCTTAGTCGACTCGGCATCTTTCCCGCAGACTTATCTTTCGAGGCCGTTGTCGCGATTTGCGCGGGCGACGGGCTTGCAGAATCCCGGGTGCTCGACGTACTCGCGTCACTCGTCGATAAATCGCTCCTTACCAGCGAGCGACGCGACAAGGTGCGCCGGTTTCGCTTGCTCGAGACGATGCGAGTCTATGCGCTCGAGAAACTCGGCGCTGCGAACCAAGAGCTGTTCGCACGCCACGCCCAGTACTATCGCAAGCTCGTCGAATCGGGAAACTCACGCGCGCCCGAGTGGCACGATGCACTGGAGGCCGATTACGACAATCTGCGGCGTGCGCTGGAGTGGACGATCGACGAGAACGGCGACGTTCCCCTCGGAGTCCGCCTGTTGGCGGGAATGCGCGAGTTCCTTTTGTACCGCGGGTTGGTCGCCGACTCGGCAAGGCGTGCGGAGCGCGCGCTCGATGGCCGCGCTGCGCTGCCCAAGTCGCTGCAAGCGATGGCGTGGGAGACGATCGCCTCGATGCGCGGAGACTTGCTCCTGCCTGCCCAGGCCTTAGAAGCGACGACGAGAGCGCTCGCGCTTCACGAAGAACTCGGGGATTTGGGTGGCGTCGCCCGCGCGCTGCGCCGCCGAGGCGTTGCCTACCTTCGCCTCGGAAACTTCGCGCAGGCCGACGCCGACTTACAGCGCGCGCTCGAACTGAGCAAAGAGTACGATGATGCGCGCGGCGTTGCGCGCACGCTCGGATCGATCGCCGTCGGCCTCGAAATGATGGGTCGTCCGCGGGAGGGCCAGAAGGCGCTGCTCGAGGCACTCGAGCTGGCTCGCCGAGACGGTGACCAGCGGCTCATCGCCGTCACGCTTATCAACCTGGCCGAGGCCGAGTTTGCGCTCGGCGATCTAAAAAGCGCCGCATCGCGTCTCGAGGAGCTTCTCGCGAGCAGCACGGCCCGAAGGAACGCGCGGCTTCGCGCAAATACGAAAGCCAACCTTGCCGTGTACCTGCTCGCATTGCATCGCGAGGATGAGGCTCGCGCAACTGCCCGCGTTGCCGTCTTAGACGCTCGCGAGGCCGGCGACGCCGGCATCGCAGCGTGCGCGATCCAACACCTCGCTGCCATGCTGTCACACGCCGACCTCCCGACTGCGGCAAAGCTGCTCGGCTTCGTCGATGGTGTATTCGCCGCAGGATACCGGCGCGAGCATACCGAGCGTTACACCCACGCCCTGCTGATGGCGTCGCTCCGTGAAAAGCTCAGCGACGATGAGATTGCCGCGTTCGGCCGTGAAGGTGCGGCGATGAGCGAGCTGCAAGCCGTTCGACTCGCGACTCGCTCGCATTGAAGACCGGCGGCATCGTCGGCGTATCCGATCACGGCGGTTGGGCGGTGCTGGTGACCGTAACGCGCGATGGAGCGCTTCTCGATCGTCGCCGCGTCGAACTTGTTGACGAGGATCTGCCTGCGATCCCCCATCACCACGAAGGTCAGTTGCTCCCGCCGGACGAGGCGCTCGCGTTGGTCGATCGCGTGCGAGCTTCGGCGGAGAGGCATGCGGCAGTCGCGCTAGATGGTGTCAGGATGCCCGTGCCACGCATCGTCGGCATCGCACTTCGTACCTGCCCGCCGCTTCCGCCTACCGTGGCCGAGCGAATCAAGGACCACCGTGCACGGAACGTACGACCCCAAGCACGTGCTGGGCGCCGCGAGCGACGCGTTGCGCGTCGAGAGCTTCGACGCACACTTCCGCAATATGCGCAACGCCGTCGGAGCGCCGTGGAACCAGGATCACCGGCTCGCAATGGCAGCCGCGATCGTCACAGCCAATCACGCAGCGTAAGCGTCACCATTCGTGGTCTCCCGGTTTTATCGACGACTTGCAGCTGCAGGACGGTACCGGGCGTGCCGCGCAGGGCGTGCCGGACCTGCTCTAACGATCGTGGGATGACTCCGTCGATCGACCGAATGACGTCGCCTTTGGCCAGCCCCGCTTGCGACGCCGGCGTTCCGTCGCGCACCGCGTAGACCGCGATCTCACCGGCTTTGGTGATGAGCAGCATTCCCGAGCGGTCGTAGCTGTCCCGCGCGCCCAGACTGGCATTAGGCTGTAGCACCATCGTCTCGGCAGCATAATCGAACGTCACCGTGAACCTCTTCCAAACGCCGCCGCCCAGGTTTGCGGCAAGGAAGGGAGACGCGAAGAAGCCTTGTTGTTGGGTGGAATAACCGGCGACCAGATCGGGCAGCCTAAATCCTCCGACCTCGAGCAAACGAAGGCGTCCCATAAATCCATTGTGTCCCCCTCCCACCCCGTATCCGTTGACGCCGACGGCGCTGTGCGCAGGCGGAACGACCTGCGGGTGACTGACGATGAACGGCGCGTAAAGGTTCACCGAGCCGCTGTCACCGGTATCAACCGTACATTGCGACGGGATGCCGTCGATGGCGCAGCCGATCTGGGGCACGGTCCCGATGAAAACGAAGGGAAGCAGGTTCGATCCGCTCGCGGGCGCTAAGCCGGGCATCGTCAGCGTAAGGGTTTGTCGCGCGTAGTCGAACGTCGTGGTGAATCGTGCCAGGACTTCGAATCCAATGAGGCCGTCGACGCGCTCGCCTGACGCTACACCGAATCCCTTACGGATCGGCTCCACGAAGAAAACCTGATGCCGCAGCACGGCGTTGCCGACTTTGAGCGAGTCGACCACCGCATAGCTAGACGCCTCCGTCGCCGCGCCCGTGCCCGAGTCTTGGGCTAGGCCGGAGCCCGCGGCTTTGATTTCATTCGCGACGGCCGGATCGATGAGGTTACTGCCGCCGGTATCGAAGACGAACCGGTAGGGCCCTTTTCCGTTGAGCGTAACGTCGAGGTAGACGTGATTATCGATCAGATCGATCGGCACCGACGTGCTCGTGCGGTTGCCGCCGATCGAAAAGTCATCAACGTGCGATTTCGGTTTGAGCAACGCGTCGTTATCGGTTGCGACGATTCGTGCCGACGTTACGGTGAGCTCGGACGAGTTGCCTTCGCTCGACTTGGAAACGACACGATGCGGCACCGAAAGTCCGTCGACGGGGCGATAGTCCGAAACGTCCGTTTCATAGGTCACCGGCCCGATCGGTATGACATAGCGGGCCGGCAAATGACTCGCCGCATCGATCCAAACCTGCATGGGAACGACCGAATGCAGCGGCGTTACGATCAGAGTTGCGTATTGCCGCCCGCTGGCAACTTGAACGCCTCCCCACGCGACCGTTGCGCCGCCGCTGCCGGGGACGAAGAGCGTCTCGCCGGCTGCGTACGCGGTGTCGATTTCTTGGGACACGCCGGCGTTGCTGCCGTCGGTCCAGACCAGACCCGTTTGATCTTGATTCCAGAAGGTCGTTCCGTCGTATCCGTCCGCGGTTACGATCGGCGGCGTCGACGTACGCTCCGCAAGCCGAGCCCCGCCAATCACGGCTGCCAAGCTGCCGATTCCATTCAAGCCGTTGACGGTCGCGCTGCTTTCGATCGAAAGCACACCGCCGAGTGCCAGCGCCGCCGCGCCTAATGCGTCGCGACTCTGCTGCAGGGTGTTTAGAACGTTGCTGGTTGCATCGCCGGCGTGAGTCGCTGCCGGTAACGCGATACACGCGACGGCCGCCGCCGCAGCGATTATTCGCCATGTGCGACTCACGTTCGTCTCTTCTCTCGAGCTAAGCAACCCTGCAGCGCCGCAATGCCTTCTTGGTAGTTCCGCAAGATGGCCTTGCAGGCGTCACCTAAGCGCTGTGCTTCGAGCCCGGCGATGATCTCATCGTGTTGGGCAGCGGAGCGCGCCGCGAGAACGTCGTCCGACATATGCAGGTACTCGTAGCGCAAGACGTGGCGATGAAGCGTTTTCAGAATGCCGACGAGGGTATCGTTGGGGCAGCGTGAGACCAGATGGCGATGAAACTCTTGATCGGCTGCGACCGCCCTGCGCGGCGCCGTCCGCGCGGCAAAGAACCGCTTGTTGATCGCCCGCAGGTCCTTGCTCAGCGAGACGACTTGCGGCCAACTCTCGCGCACGGCCAAGATCTCGAGATCGGCGACAATCGTGTAGATCTCGCGCGCTTCGCGTTCGCTCAACGACCGCACCGAGAAACCGCGCCGCAGCTGCGTTTCCACCAAGCGCTCGCGCTGAAGCAGAAAGAGTGCCTCACGCAGCGGGGTTCGGCTTAGCGAGAGCTCCCGCGACAGCGACGCCTCGACCAGGCGCGCGCCGGCCGGCAATCGCCCGTCGAGGATGCGCTCGAGGACCGCGTCGTAGGCACGGTCGCGCTCGCTTGCGTCGCCTCCGAGTTCCCGAACATCGTATACCATCTAGCCAATATGGTATACCAAAAGCGAGCCGGCCTCAAGGGCCGCTCGGGCGGACTATGCTTCGCTCGGGCATTTCCTTTGCTGGGCCGCGCCGGGAATTACGATCATCATCGCTTGAGGCGTGCCGGGCAGAACGAGGTACGGCACCGCTGGATCGTCGCCATAACCGAGATCTTTGGCGGTCATGTAGGGTGCATAGAACATGACGTGCGGTGGAAAGCTCGCCGGTCTACCCGTTCGCGGATCCGGGCCCAGACGGTTTTCGCACGACATCATGTAAATGATTCCCGGTTGCGTCGGCGCCTTGAAGGTGCCGTCCGCATAGCCCTTGTCGATCGCTGCCTGGATCTCCGCCTCCGACTTGCCTGCGTCGCGCATCTCCTCTTTACGTATGTACACGAGCATCGTCGTCCGGCTCCCTTCGGCATCGAAACACATAGGAGCCACCGTAGTTTCTCCGCTCTTCGTATACGATCGCTGGACCAGACAACTAAACCCGTTACTGCCGTCGCGGGCTTTTTCGTATCCCTTCGGCCCCAGGATGTAGACCGAAGCGTTAGTAGCGACGGAATCCGGGGCAGCGCTTAGGGCTAATCGTATTTGCTGGTCGCGCGGCATCGTAGCGTCGTAGATGCGGACCGCGGTATCGTCGGAACGCGCTGCGGATGTCGACACAAACAAGCACGCACCGAACGCGAGAGCGCCAAGAATCAACCGCGTTTGTTCAATGAACATCAAAAAGACCTCACCGAATAGTTCCGACGGATAGCGATCGTCTCGAAGCCAAGCTAACCGTCTGCGACTATAGTAAGGAGGCGCATCGTGTCAGCGTTATCAGCCTACGCTCAAAACTTTTTCAATCGCCTCGCGGCGACCGGATCTTGCCGCTTGCACTTTTCGGATACCAAGCGAGCATGATCCGAGGTAGACTGGGGCTGGCGCCGTCGTTGCCCGGCTAAGCTAGCAAGCCCTTATACGCACTTGCGGGCAAGGGGAGGGCTCTGGTAGGCTTCGGGGGACGGCGAATAGCCGCCAAATTCCTTAAGAAACCGACGAAGCTCGAGGAACGAGCTATCCTGCAGGAGACCGATTTCTTGACTAAACGAGCAAGCATGGGGCTCCTGGTCGCCGCGATGATGGCGGCCATGGCGCTCCCCGCGCCGGCAGCTCCCCCCAGCGGATCGCAGGGCAACATCGGCAACAACGCGATCGCGCAGGGCGCGCCGCCGCCGGCAGATTTCGGATCACCGCCCTCCGGGCAGATCCCGATTCTCTTTAACGATCATCACGTCTACGCCAAGCCCGACGTGCTCAAGCAAGGGCGCGTCTTGGCAGCGCTGGTCAAAAACGGAACGATCCTTATCCCATTGCGCTCGATGTTCGAGCAGATGGGCGCGACCGTTAGCTACGATGCCGGAACCAAAACGGCGACGGTGAGCAAAGCGGGAGCCGAGGTCAAGGTCACCGTCGGAAAGCCCGAAGTCATCATCAACGGCGAGTCGCGTCCGCTGGACGTGCCGCCGATCATCTATCAGGGCGCGGTGTTGGTACCGGTTCGCGTGATCTCCGAAGGTATGGGCGCGTACGTGCAGTGGGTGCCGGATCGGCGCCTGGTGGTCGTACGCTATTTACCGGCAACGCCGCCGCCGGCCGCGGCTCCGCCGCCGCCG
>JASHZC010000230.1 GCA_030042755.1 Vulcanimicrobiota bacterium
TTGCGGACGGAAACATTGCGTACGTCACGGCTACGGCGCAGCAACCGCCATTGGTCGCTCTTACCGGCGAAAACGGCGGATCGCCACGGGCGATCGACGCCGAGCTTATTCCGGCAGAGTTCCCTGCGACTGCGCTGGTGACGCCGAGCGACGTGACGTACCACGCGCCCGATGGAACCGTCGTGCACGCGCAACTGTTCGCGCCACCCGGAATGGCTCGCAAACCGGCGGTCGTCTTCGTGCACGGCGGGCCGATGCGGCAGATGTTGCTCACTTGGAATCCGATCGATTACTACACCAATTCGTACGCGGTCAATCAGTACTTTGTAAGCCGTGGCTTCGTGGTGTTGTCGGTCAACTATCGATCGAGCGTCAACTACGGCCACGATTTCCACTACGCCGTCGGCCGAGCGTGGACGGGCGCAAGCGAATATCAAGACGTGCTCGCGGGTGCTCGCTGGCTGCAACAACAGCCGTTCGTCGATCGCTCGCGCATTGGGATTTGGGGCGGTTCGTGGGGCGGCTATCTCACCGCGCTCGCGCTCGCGCGCAACTCCGACGTGTTCAAAGCCGGCGTGGACTACAGCGGCGTGCACGACCTCATGCACGATGCCACCGACTACTTTCACTTCTACGGAGAAGGCGCTGCGCGCGTCGACATGAAGCCGTGGCTGAAGCTTGCGTTGGAGTCGTCGCCAATCGGATCGATCGGTACGTGGCATTCGCCGGTACTCTTGATCCAGGGTGACGAAGATCCCGATGTCGATTTTCACCAATTGGTCGATTTGGTTCCACGCTTGCAAGAACAACACGTTCCCTATCAATTGATGGTGCTGCCGGATGAGGCGCACGGGTTCTTACGCTGGTCGTCCTGGCTGCGCTCCGACGAAGCAGCCGCGGAATTCTTCGAGCGCTATCTGCAGACCGGGGAAGCGACGCGATAAGTCGAGCCGGCGTGATCGTAACGAATCGATTCGTGGAGCGTTTTCGCTGCATGCCTTTCGCTGCCGTCGATGACGCGGCGCTCCTCCGCCGTGTCGTAGCGCGTGTCCGGCGTGCAATTCAGGCGACGCTCGGCGCGCACGTTCTCGACGGCGTGGTCGACTTCGTGACCTAAGCCAAGCGCGGGAGACTGACGTCCACCGCGCGTCGTCCGCAGCGCACTGTACGGATCCCACGCGATTTCGTCGTTCGAGGGATTGAAGTGATCGTCGTTGCGGTGATTGATCGTGAGATGGTATTCGCGTCCGTCTCGCGCGTCTTCGAGACGATGAAACAAGCGCTTCTCGACCGGATCGCGCGAGAGATAGCGCTTTGCTTGAACGTAGAGCGCGTTGTCGGCTCGAGGGACCGCAAGCGTTCCGTGATGTACGAGCATGATGCTCTTCGATCACGCATTCGACACGACGCCGCAAGGGCGAGGGGCAGCGCAACCGGGCTTTGTCAAGCCCTTGACCCGGGATGGTACGTTAGTATGGCTCGACTGCGCCAGGCGCGCACCATGCATAGGTGCCGAACCGACTTGGTTGACCAAGGGAGCATCAGCTCCGGATACGATGAGAGAGCTTGGGCCTCGCGCCTGCTCCGCTCAGCGCCCGGGCCGCACCCACCTGCGAGAACGCAGGTTCAGTTACCTCGCGTGGCAGACGTTACGTGCGGTTGAGTTCTACTTCTGCTCGCGCGATGCGCCACCGGCGCATCGCGTCGCGCATTTCCGACATGTTCGTATCACCCGCGTCGCGATCGAACGTGAAGTAGCCGCGGTAGCCTTCCCAACCGCCCAGCTGCGGTATCTGTTGCGCGTCCCACCACAACAACACCGTTTTTGACTGCAACGCAAGCGGATCGCTGGCTGCATCGAACGCGGCCGGCTCGGGCCCGTACCGCAGCCACGCCGAGTCGGTTTCTTTCGCCACGCGTTTGCAGTCGTGCGTCGTTGCGGCGAACGTTCCGGGCGCGTTGCGTAAAGCAATCGTTACATTCGCCGCTTTGGCCAAGCTCGCCGCAGCGCCAAGCTTTCCGAGTTGCTCGCTCCATGAAAGCACGGTTTCGGCGCCGAGACGTCCGGCAAGAAGCGGTGCGCCCAGCGCTCGAGCGCGATCGAGTACCGCTCGCATCCGATCGTGTTCGGCCGTAAGAAATTCGTCGCTTGCAAGAGCCGCGATCGTAAGTCCGAGGTCGGTGGCCATCTTTTTCACTTGGGCGAGATAGTCGTCGTCGCTGCGCGGAAAGTGCCGGTCGTCCAAGACAACGCCGTCGCAGCCGAGCTCGCGCGCAGCGCCGTCGAGAAACTCCAGCTGCGTCAGCTCGCCGCGATCGAGCGCTCGTGCAAAGGCGCCGCTCGTACAGGCCAACTTCATGTCCGGGGCGCTTCGCCCCAGGGTCCGCGCCCCCCGCTTCGAACTTGCGATTCATGACCATTGCGCTTGGGGCCGACCACGCGGGCTACGAATACAAAGATCGTATCGCCAAAACGCTGCGCGATGCCGGACATCGCATTCTCGATTTCGGCACGCACGATGCGACACCGGTCGATTACCCGCAATACGGCTACGCCGTCGGCGAAGCGGTTGCCAGCGGCCAAGCCGAACGCGGTATCGTCGTGTGCGGTTCGAGTTTGGGAATCTCGATTGCGGCCAATAAAGTTCCGGGCATACGCTGCGCGGTCGTCGCCGAGCCGCTTTCCGCCGAGCTTGCGCGGCGACACAACAATGCCAACGTGCTCGCGCTCTCGGAACGCCTCACCGGCTGGGAGATGATCGACCGCGTCGTCGACGTCTTCTTGCACGCGCCTTTTGATGGCGACGAGCCTTCCGGAGCGCGGCACAAGCATCGCGTCGACCAGCTATTCGAATTCGGAGACGCGCAGCGCGAACGCACGCTCAAAGCAATCGAGACCGGCGCGGTCAGCGACGCGATCACACCCAAAGAACTATTGTAGGACAAGGAACGTCATGGATATTCTTACCCCGTCGGACATCGAAGCCCAAGATCCGGAATTGTTTGCCGCGATTCAAAACGAAGAGCGCAGGCAACGCGAGAACCTGGAGCTCATCGCTTCGGAAAACTACGCAAGCCGTGCCGTGCGCGAAGCGATGGCGAGCGTGTTGACCAACAAATATGCCGAGGGTTATCCGGGCAAGCGGTATTACGGCGGCTGCGAATGGGTCGACGTGGCAGAGACTCTTGCGATCGAACGCCTCAAGCTCTTGTTTGATGCCGAACATGCGAACGTGCAGCCACACGCGGGTGCGCAAGCAAACATGGCGGTGTTCATGGCGCAGTTGCAACCCGGCGACACGGTGCTGGGAATGTCGCTCGCTCACGGCGGGCATTTGACGCATGGCACGAAGGTCAGTTTCAGCGGCAAGCTTTACAACGCGGTCGCGTATGGCGTTCGAAAAGATAACGAGCTGATCGACTTCGACGAAGTTCAAGCCATGGCGCGCTTTCACAAACCGAAGCTGATCATCGCCGGCGCGAGCGCGTATCCGCGCACGATGGAGTACGCACCTTTCCGCGAGATCGCGGATGAAGTCGGCGCAACGCTCCTCGTCGATTTCGCGCACATTGCGGGTCTGGTTGCGGTAGGACTGCATCCGTCCCCGGTTCCGATCGCAGAATTCGTCACATCGACGACCCACAAGACGTTGCGCGGCCCACGCGGCGGCGTCATCATGTGCAAGAAAGAGTACGCACAGGCGATCGACAAGAGCGTTTTCCCTGGAATTCAAGGCGGCCCGTTGATGCATACGATCGCTGCCAAAGCGGTCGCGTTCGGTGAAGCGCTGCAGCCGCCGTTCAGGATGTATCAAGAGAACGTAATCGCGAATGCGCAAGCAATGGCGGAAGAATTCGTACGCGGCGGGTTGCGCCTCGTCGCCGGCGGAACCGACACGCACCTGATGCTGGTCGACGTTTCCGTGAAGGGCTTGACCGGCAAAGCCGTCGAGGCATATCTCGATCGCATCGGTATCACGGTCAACAAGAACGCGATTCCGTACGACCAGCAAAAGCCGATGGTCGCGAGCGGCATTCGGATCGGCACGCCGGCGATCACGTCGAGGGGCCTCGGAATCGAAGAATGTCGCGAGGTTGCGCGCATTATCGTCGACGGGCTTGCGGATATCTCATCCGAGACGAACGTCGACCGGCTCCGCGGGCGCGTGCGCGAGCTTACTTCGCGGTTCGAGGTTCCCTAGACAGCGGCGAAATAGCGACGATTACTGCGGCGATGGCAGCGCATGCCGCGCAGGTCAGTGCTACGCCACGAAAACCGACGTCGAACGCCTCGATCGAAGCGCGTTGCAAGCGCGGATCTGCGAAGCGTGCCCCGCCGAGGCGGTCTCGCTGAGCGGCAACGGCCGTGCGCTGACGGGCCGTCGCGCTCATGCGATCCAGCGCGCGATCGATCGATGCATTGTAGAGCACCGCGAGCACGACGATCATGACTGCGATCGCGATCAAACCCGCAATGCGCGCAACCGCCGTGTTGATTCCCGACGCGATACCGACGTGATGCTGGTCGGCGGAATCGATGACGCCGGTCGTGAGCGGTGCGACCGTGATTCCCATTCCGAGGCCGATCCCGAGCAAACCCGGAAAGAAGGCCGTCATGTACGACGTGCGCGGTTCGAGGAACGCCAGGAGGGTGAAACCGAATGCGACGATCGCCGGGCCGACGGTTAGCACCGTCCGCAATCCGACACGCGGCACGAGTGCGGTCCCGACACGCGCGAGTAGGACCAAACAGATCAACATCGGAAGCGTGCCGAGCGCAGTCTGCAGCGCGTTGTATCCATGCGCTTGAATCATTGCGAACGGCAATTCATAGAACAGGCCGCCGAGTGCGCCGTACAAAAAAAGCGTAGCGAGATTGAGAGCGATAAACGCGCGCGATGCAAAAATATCGGGCGGAACGAGCGGATACGGGCAACGGCGTTCGCGCACGACGAATAAGACGAGGAATGCCAGTCCGGCGATCGTCGCGCCGCCCGCGCTCGCGCTTCGCCAGCCTTCGGCGCTGGCCTGAATGAGCGCGTACGTTAGCCCACCCAAGCCCGCCGTCGCAAGTAATGCGCCGATTACGTCAAGTTCTTTTGGAGCGCCCTCGTCGCGGCTTTCTTCAACGTGACGCAGCGTCGCCGCGATCACGACGGCCGCAAGCGGCACGTTAATCCAAAAGACCGAACGCCATCCGAGCGTATCGATCAACACGCCGCCTAAAGCCGGTCCAACCGTTGATGTCAACGCGCCGAACGCCGACCATGCGGCAATCGCGCGCCCGCGCGCGTCGCCTGTAAAATGTGCTCCCAGTATTGCCAGACTCGACGGAGCCACAAGCGTGCCGCCCAGTGCCTGAACCACGCGAGCCACGAGCATCGAGGGGATCGACCACGCGAACGCGCAGCCAATCGAACCGATCGTGAATAACGTAATGCCGCTCAGAAAAACGAGCTTGCGTCCGTAACGGTCGGCGAGCGCGCCTCCCAGCAACATGAGCGACCCGAGAACGAGCGTGTACAGCTCGATGATCCACGCCACGTCTCCCGCGCTCGCGTGAAACTGGCGTTGGATTGCGGGTAATGCGAGTGTGACGACCGCGCTGTCGATGAATGCAAGGCTGGACCCGACGATGGTCGCAAGGAGCACCCAGGTATCGCGTGCACGCATACGAAACCGGACTTGCATGTCCGCCAGCCAGGGCCTGCAGGTTATCGATCATCCGGCGGTGGCCGATCGTCTCGCGCGTTTGCGCGACCGCTCGACGCCAACACCGGTGTTTCGCATGCTCATCGAAGAACTCGGCGCGTTTCTGGCGTATGAGGCGGCGAGGTCGTTGCCGCTTCGCGACGTTCGCATCACCACACCGCTGATCGAAACCATCGCGCAGCGCATCGCGACGCGCCCCGTGGTCGCTCCTATCCTGCGCGCCGGACTCGGGCTGCTTCCCGGTTTTCTGAACGTCATCGACGATGCCGTCGTCGCGCATCTCGGATTCTATCGCGACCCGGAGTCGCTGCAGCCGGTTCCGTATTACGCAAACGTACCGCCGGAACTCTCCGATCGTCACGTGTTCGTGCTCGATCCGATGCTTGCAACCGGCAATTCCGGCGTCGCTGCGATTGACGCGCTCATGGAACGAGGCGCGCGCATGGTGACGATGGTCTGCGTGATTGCTGCGCCTGAAGGTGTCGCGCGTTTGCACGCCGCGCACCCGTCGGTGCCGATCGTAACGGCAGCGCTCGATGCCGGACTCAACGATCACGGCTACATTCTTCCGGGATTGGGTGACGCGGGCGATCGGATGTTCGGCAGTCTCACATCCGTACCCGTTGCCGTGCGCGTTCGGACGTCGTAACGTGCGGCCCGGTTGGGACGAATACTTCATGCAGATCGCGCATACGGTTGCAACTCGCGCGACGTGTCCGCGTGCTTCGGTCGGTGCCGTCCTGGTACGCGAGCATCGCATTCTTACGACCGGATATAACGGCGCACCGCGCGGCGTGACGCATTGCACGGAAGCCGGGTGCATCATGGTTGGGGATCACTGCGTGCGTGCAACGCACGCCGAAGCAAACGCAATCGTGCAAGGTGCGTTGCACGGAGTTTCGTTGCAGGGTGCAACGGCGTACTGCACGCATCAGCCGTGCGTTAACTGCTCGAAACTCCTGATCAGCGCGGGCGTTGTCAAGATTATCTACGA
>JASHZC010000231.1 GCA_030042755.1 Vulcanimicrobiota bacterium
GGGCCGCCCACGCGACTGGCCACGTCCATAAACGCGCTGGTGATATCTTGGAACGCGTGCCAGTTGGGAAACACGAGCTGCGCGAGATAGACTAACAAGCCTCCGAAAACACCGGTGAACGCGCATACGAGTACCGTCGCGATAAGAATGTTGCGCTTGGGGTCCTTTGCGTCTTCGGTGAGTGTCGTGATGCCGTCGAAGCCAATATACGTGAGTGCGGCAAACGAGGTCGCACCCCAGATCTTATGCCAATCGAAGGTCGCCGGATCGTAGAACGGACGGACTGAAAACAGCCCCGCCCAACCATTGGACGAGTACAGAAAGCGAATCGCAAGCACGACGAAAACGACGATGACGACGGACATCGCGGCCAGCAGTATGCGATTGGCGAGAGCCGAGGAACGGATTCCGCGCAAGTTGAGCAACGTCAGGATCGCGGCGATCAGCGCGGCCCACGCAACGTACGGAATTCCGTGCAGGTAACGCGCGCTCAGAACGCTGGCGATCAAGACCGTGTTGATCAGCGGCTGCAAGAGATAATCCATGAACATTGCCCAGCCAACGAGAAATCCGAGATGCGGATTGAGGGTCTTGCCCACGTAGGTGTAGGCGGACCCGGCCGCGGGATGCACGGCAGCCATCCGGCCGTAACTCACGGCGGTGATCATCATCGCGAACATCGCGATCAGAATGACGGTCACCGTATGCCCGTTCGAAAGCTTCTGCGCGACGCCGAAAAGCGGCACCGGCGCAATCGGCTGAATCAAGACAATACCGTAGAAGATCAAATCCCAAAGCGTAAGCAAACGCTTGGGCTGCTTCATTCCGTAACGAGAGCTTTCGTGAGGCCGCGCGGGCTATCGCTGTTGATACCGCGCGCTCGCGCAACGTACAGCGCAAGCAGCTGCACGGTGATAAGCCATGCAAGCGTATTGTACGGTTCGTCAACGATCGGGCCGAGTCGCGGAATATCGTCGACGGTCAGCGCTCCGATCGCGTAACGCAAGGCGCCGATTTTCCGCGCCTCTTCCAACGGGCGTCCGACGATTTCCAGACCGTCGCGATCGATGATTCCAATCACGACGCTCGATGCATCGACCATTGCCGCGCTTCCATGCCGAAATTCGCCGGCTTCGAACCCCTCGGCATGGAGATACGTTGCCTCTTTGAATTTCAGCGCCGCCTCGCGAGCGATCGGCGCGCCGTAATCGGTGCCGAGCACCATCACGTCGTGGCGAATTGCGATGTCTCCCGCAGCACGAACGATCTCTGCGACGCCGGAATCGTCGAGCCACGCGCGAATGCTCTGCGCGGTGCCGATCAACGCATCGGCCGTACGGCTACGCTCGCCGCCGATCAGTGACGCGGCAGAAAGAAGGATCGCGATCGTGCACGATACGCTCTTGGTTGCGGGAATGGCCCGTTCCGGACCCGCGCCAATGTCGATGGTCAGATCGGCACGCGCACCGAGCGGCGAGTCGGCCGTGTTGGTGAGCGCCACCAGGCAGCGTGGCCGCAGCGCATCGACGGCGTCGAGCACGTCACTGGAGCGTCCGCTCTGCGAAATCGCGACGACGACGCGATCTTGGTATGCTTTGGCGTCACCCTGGGCTTCGGTCGCTGCAACCGCGTGCGCGGTAACACCGCGGCGGCGCAATGCAATTGCTCCGAGCTGCGCTGCGAAGAGCGAGCTGCCACTGCCCACGAGCACGATCTCGTCCTCGAGCACGCCCGCAAGCCGCGATGCCGCATCCGAGCGAGCGAGTTTCTCCCACACTTCCGGTTGTTCGCGAATCTCGCGTTCGAAATTAGCCCCTAAGTCCACGGGGTCAGTCGTTGCGACATGTCTGGCGATCATCCTTGTATTTTTGGCAATGGAATTGCCCGCGCGGGCGCAAGAGGTCGTGCCGCAGCCTCGATCGATAACGCCAAACGGCTCGCACTACGCGCCGCCGAGCGGGCTCGCGCTCGAAGGCGATCCAGCGTTGGTGGCTCGTTTCAAAACACAAGCGGTGCAGATCTTCGCGGAACACGCGCTTGGAGGCCGGCTAACGCTGGAGCGCCTCACCGATGCAACGTTGGGAGACGAAGGATATCGCCTGACGATTGACGATCGCGGCATCGCGATCGCCGCGCAGCATGAGGCCGGCATTTTCTACGGCCTCGAAACGCTCGATCAACTTCTTCCGCCGCCCGGTTCCGCGCAACCGCTCGCCGGTGTGACCATCGTCGATACGCCTGCCTACCGCTGGCGCGGCATCCATCTCGATGTTTCAAGGCATTTCTACCCGGTTTCCGTCGTCGAACGCTACATCGACGTGGCCGCGCGTTACAAACTCAACGTCTTCCATTGGCATTTGACCGACGACCAAGGATGGCGTATCCAGATCATGCGATATCCGTTGCTAACGCAGATCTCCGCGTGTCGCGCACAGACCGAGATCGACAAGGAGCCGACGCTGCTCGACGGCGTGCGATCCTGCGGTTACTATACGCAAGACCAGATACGCGACGTCGTCGCGTACGCAAAAGCGCGATTCGTTACGATCGTGCCGGAGATCGAGATGCCCGGACATTC
>JASHZC010000232.1 GCA_030042755.1 Vulcanimicrobiota bacterium
TCCATCATCGCGATATCGCGCAGCCGCTGAAATTCGGTCTTGCCGGCGATGCGCGTGCGCAGAAGCTTACCGACTTCGCGTTCCGACATGACGTGCGGAAGTCGCTTGGGCGCCTTCGGCGGCGGAACGTCGGCTGCCGGATTGTCGGCGCGACGGCCTTCGCGTTTTTGCAAGGCGAAATACGAACGCAGTGCGGCGATCTTGCGTCGCACCGACGAGGCAGTATACTTGCGCGGTCCCATCAACTCCATGACAAAGCGCCGGATGTCCGACGTCGTGGTGGCCGTCAGCTTTCGAAACGGACCGTTTTGCGGGTGCCCGGGCTCGAGGAACGTGCCGAAGAGTTCCACGTCGCGCGCGTACTCCTCGGAGGTGCGGGGCGACTGACCGCGCTCGAGCCGGAGGAAGGCTGCGAATTCGGCGATCGTTGGGTCCGAGGGTATGTACGAGCTCACCCGTTCATTCTACGGCAGCGCGGGAAGAAATGCTGCTATTTGGCAGGCGGATAAGCGACGCGATGTCGACCGCGTGAGAGAAGAAGAAGCCTTGAGCGCGATCGACCCCGAGTGAAGCGAGCAGTTCGAACTGGTGGACGGTTTCCACGCCTTCGGCCGTGGTCGCAAGTCCGAAGGACTTCGCCAGCAGCACGATGCTGCGCACGATCTCGAGTGCCTTTGCGTCCGAGAGAATCGGTGCGACGAAGGAACGATCGATTTTGATTTCGGCAATCGGCAGGCGCTGCAGATAGGACAGTGACGAATACCCCGTGCCGAAATCATCGAGTGCAAAAGCCACGCCGAGTTGGCGCAACGTGGCAATCGTGTGGCGCGCGTTTTCGGGATTGGTCATCATCGCCGTTTCGGTGATTTCGATCTTGATGCGCGAACCCGGCAGATCGTGGCGTTCCAGCATTTGGGCGATCATGTCGCAAAAACTCGGCGAAGATAATTCGGCCGCCGAGACGTTGACCGAGATCTCGACGTTCGGAAACACGTCGAAAATCGTTTCGGCCCGAGCGAAGACCTCGCGGAACATCAACACGTCGATCGCGGTGATGAATCCCCGCTGTTCGGCGAAGTGAAGAAACTCGTGAGCGGGTACGAGCGTGCCATCCGGATGATTCCAGCGTACGAGCGCTTCGAATCCGACGATCGAGCCGGTTTCTACGCTCAGGATCGGCTGATAGTAGGGAGCGAGTTCTCCGCGATCGATCGCGCGGCGTAGGTCGCTTTCGAGCGACGATTCGGCCGCCACGCGGCTGCGCATCGCCGAATCGAAAACGACGGCGCGTCCGCGTCCGCGATGTTTGGCCTCGTACATCGCGATGTCGGCATCGCGCAACAGCTCTTCGGGGGTGCAATACGAGTCGCCCCACGCAACAATGCCCATCGAGGCCTCAGGATAGACCGTCGTACCCATCACGACAATCGGCTCGCCCATGTAGGCAAGGATCTTCGTGCCCACCTGTTCGAGCGGATCGTTGACGATGGCGACGATCACGAACTCATCTCCACCCAGACGCGCGATCAAGTCGTCCTCGCTGCACACGGCGACGAGCCGAGCCGCAACCGTCCGGAGTAGATCGTCCCCCGCCAGGTGGCCAAGCGTTTCGTTGACGATGTTGAAGCGATCCAAGTCGATGAAGAAGACCGCATAATTCGACGAGCTCTTCTCGCCGGCGAAGATGGTTTGCGCGCGCTCGAGAAATGCCGTTCGGTTTGGCAAACCGGTGAGCGAGTCCGTATGCGCGGCTTTGCGCAGCTCGGCCTCGACGGTTTGTGCGAGCGCGATTTGATTTTCGAGACGCTGCTGTTCGCGCAGCGACGCGCGGCGCGTCACTTGCGCGCGCCACCGCTGCACGTGCGCGATCCCCAGAAGTGCGGCCAGGCACGCAATCGCTGCGATGAGCGTAACGCTCATGAGAACGTCGTTTCGCCGCGACGCATCGAGCGGCGCCGTGTCGGTCGAAAGATGAGCGAACTCCCCTCCGGGAAGCGTCAGCCCGCGCACGAGTCGTGGACCCGGCGGAACGGGACCGGTCGCGATCAGGGTGGGACCGCTCGGGCCGTTCCCGACCCACGCCACATCCCCGGGCGCGAGCGAGGAGGCCATCAGCGTCTCGAATTGAGACGTCTGGGTGTCAACCTTCACCACGCCCACGAGCGTTCGTCCCGAGTAGAATGCCTCGACCGTGCTGATGTATCGCTGCGTTTGCACGCCCGGCCCGGCAAAAGAAATACGGCTGCCGGCAATCGCCGCGCGCCGGTACCACGCCGAGATCGTGTAGTCGCCGCTACCGCCCGACGCGTTCGACACGAACTCGCTCGACGAAATGCCGCGCTGCGTCACATGGTCGTAGATCTCCGTCAGGCGATTCTGTGGGGAGAAAGCATAGGGAGCGTAATACGCGCCGACACCGTACACATCGGGATCGTGGCGCGAGCGGAGGATCGCCACCGTTAATTGTTGGCTGAGCCGCATGTTGCCGCGCGCGCTGCCCAGCGTGGCTGCTCCAAAATTCGCAAGCTGGAGCGTCTCCGAGAAA
>JASHZC010000233.1 GCA_030042755.1 Vulcanimicrobiota bacterium
CCGAGGACGTACATTGGGGTTTGAATGGCGCCCAAGTCGATCGGCACGCCGCCCAGCACGAACGCTTTGGGGATGACGAGCAAGTTGTGGAGGTAACACGAGCGCAAGTATTGCGAGTGCATTGCCGCCGGCATGCGCGTCGAATCGCCGTTCCATGCCAGGATGTCGAATGCCGGTGGTTTCTTCCCCATGTACCAATTCGAAACGACGTAACTCCAAATCAAATCGTTGGCACGCATCCAATTGAACGTACCGGCCATCTCGCTCGAGTCGAGGTAGCCGCGCTCTTTCATCTTTGCTTCGAGTTTGGAGATCGATGCTTCGTCGGTGAACACACCTAAGTCACCGGGCTCGGCGAAGTCGAGAATCGTGTTCGTGATCGTAATCGCGCCGATGCGATGCTCCTCGCCCTTCGCGGCGAGATAGGCGAGCAACAACACCGCCATCGTGCCGCCCAAGCACAGCCCCGCGAGGTTGACTTGCGGCGCACCCGTAAGGCGTTCGACGGCCGAAAGCGCGGCGAGAATCCCCTTCTCGAGATAGGTGTCCATGGTGAAATCGCGCATCGACGCGTCGGGATTGCGATAGCTGATCATGAACACTTGGTGCCCGCGCGAAACCGCCCATTCGACGAACGAGCGTCCCGGCGCAAGATCCATGATGTAATACTTGTTGATCCATGGCGGCGACATCAGGATCGGCCGCTCGTACACCGTTTCGGTCTGCGGATAATAGGCAATCAGCTCGATCAGCTCGTTGCGAAAGACGATCTCGCCCGGCGTTGCGGCAAGATTCTCGCCCAACGTGAATGCCGAAGTATCGACTTGCTTGGGATAGCCGCCGTTATTTTGAACGTCGTCGAGCAGTTCCCCCAGACCCTTGACCAGACTATTTCCGCCGGTGTCGACGGCCTCTTTGATGACCGCCGGATTCAACCACGGCAGATTGCTGGGCGCCAGCGCGTCCATCATCATGTTCATTGCGAACCGCGCTTTGCGTTTGGTTGCGTCCGGCAGACGCGAGCTTTCAACCATTTGCTGCGCGTGGTCGCGGCGCACGAGATATTCTTCCAGCAACGTCAGCAAAAATGGATTACTGGCCCAGGCCGGATCGCTAAATCGCTTGTCGCCCGCGGCGTCGACGACGGGTGGAGGATTTTCACCTTGCATGCGGCGCAGCGCATTGAGCGCAACGGCTTGCTGCGCAAGCATCATCGAGCCTGCGATCGCGCTCATGCGCAGCGGATCGCTCATCACATCGAACGTAACGGCGCGCAATGCGTCGTTGAGCGATGCCGGATCGGCACCGGAGAGATCGAGACCATAGCTGAACTCTTCCAACGGCACTGAGCCGATCATCACATGTACATGCCTCCGTTGACGTCGTACGTGGCGCCGGTGATGAATCCGGAATTGTCGTCGACCAGGAAGCGCACGACCCGTGCAATTTCCGATGGTTGACCGAGGCGGTCGACCGGCGTGCGGCTGCGCGCCATATCGATCGCGGCCTGCGGCATCGCCGCCACCATCTCGGTTGCGGTGAAGCCGGGAGCAACGGCGTTCACGGTGATGCCGGTGCGCGCGGTTTCGAGCGCGAGGGTCTTTGTCAGTCCGAGCAGACCGGCTTTCGCGGCCGCGTAGTTTGCCTGTCCGAAGTTGCCGGTATGGCCGACGACCGAGCTGATGTTGACGATTCGGCCATACCCGTTCCCCACCATGTGGTCGAGTACGGCCTTAATCATAAAAAACGGTCCTGAGAGATTAACACTCAGAACCGCTTGCCATTCCTCGATTGTCATCTTGCGCGCCGTGTGATCCTTGGTAATTCCGGCATTGTTGACGAGGATGTCGACCTTGCCGTGGGCGGCGATGACGGCCGCCGTCGCGTCTTCACAAGCGCGGGGGTCCGAAACGTCGGCCTCGTAGAACTCGACGAGCTTGGCCGTGCCGTTCAGCGAGGCGCGAAGCACGTCGGTGCGTTCGCGGTCGGGGGGAATTCCGAGTACCGCCACGGTCGCACCATCGGCGGCGAGAGCGGCGGAAATTGCTCCGCCTATGCCGCGCGAACCACCGGTCACGATCGCCACTCGGCTGTCGAGTCGAGCAAGCGTGCCCGACGAGGCTGCGGTCGAAGTGGATACCATGATTACTACTTTTGGTGGCCGCGCTGTGCTTACCTAGCGAACGGTGAAGAAAACTTTATGCCCTTGTAAAGGTCAAGCCATGTCGAGTCCGCCGTTGACATGGAAAGCGGCGCCCGTAATGTAGCCGGAATCGTCCTCGCAGAGAAATTTGACAACCCTGGCCACCTCTTCCGGCTTGCCTAAGCGCTTGGTGGGGATCTTGTCGACGACCTTTTGAAGCGCTGCCTCGGGCATCGCGGCGACCATCTCGGTTGCGATGAAGCCGGGAGCGACGACGTTTGCGGTGATGCCCTTATTCGCGGTTTCCAGCGCGAGCGATTTCGTAAAGCCGAACAGCCCGGCTTTTGATGCGGCGTAATTTGCTTGACCGATGTTGCCGGTCTCTCCGATCACGGAGCTGATGTTGATGATGCGTCCGGATCCGCGCTCGATCATGTGCTCGAGCACCGCCTTGGTCATGTTGAACGCACCCGAGAGATTGACGTTGATGACGTTGCACCAATCCTCCGACGTCATCTTGCGCAGCGTTTTGTCGAGTGTGATTCCGGCATTGTTGACGAGGAAATCGACGCGGCCGTACTCCTCGAGTACTTCGTCCACAACGCGGCGGCAGTCGTCGAAATCATCGACGCGTCCCTGATGCGTCGACACGGAGAATCCGCGCGCGCGCTGTTTTTCCGCGCACGCTTCGGCAGCACTCGCGCCTTTGCTATAGCCGGCGGCAACGTGCGCGCGCTCTTGGGCGAGCGCCTCAGTAATTGCAAGGCCGATCCCGCGCGTTCCACCCGTAACAATAGCGACTCGTCCAGTGAACATCCGATCCTCCTCGTTGTGACGAGGGTGTAGTCCGATGTATTGCACGCTTTTCCCGCGTGGTGAACGCAGCTAGGGAAGCTAGGGCGTGGTCATCACGAGAGGCGATGGCGTTGCCGTTGCAATTGGTGCGGGTGAAGGCGTGTAATTCACGACGACCGTGAACGCCGTCGGCGCATCTTCGCTTGCAAGCAATACCGTTCGATCGACGCCGCTCGCGACGAGTTGTATGGCTACCAGCCGATTTCCGCCGGTCGCACTTGGCATTGCGGAAAATGAAAATGGAACGTCGGGCGCGGCCGCTCCGGCAAAGAGTGGATCGTACGCGGGGCTCGATGAATCGCTCAACTGCGTGACGTTTGCCGGCGTGGCGACGAACGAATCAATATCCGCAATCGTGTCGCCGCCCGTGGCAACGCCGCCGGCGATCGCGTAACGCGTCACGATGTGCGACGTCGCGTCATAGGTGTACGACCACCCGTACGGTCGATGCGAGCTGTCTTCGGAAAAGAAATCGACCTCGTGTCCGTCTGCGTTCGAATTGCCGAGCACGTCGGTAGCGGGAACGTAGACGGCCCAGGCGCTTGCGGCTTCGCTGGAAAGACGCTCGAGCAGACGCCACGCTCCGGCCTGCGCGGTTACGCGTTGATCGGCTGCCGTCGTCCACGCTGCGAGCCGGTTTGCGGCCGCAACGAGCCCCCAAAGAACGATCGCGGCGATCGCCGCGCCGACCAGGGTTTCGACCAACGTGAAGCCAGATTCACGGCTACGGCCCATACGTGATGGGAAACGTGCCCGCGTTGCCGCTGGGTGGGACTTTGTGTTACAAAGTAGAGCATGACGGATCTCGAGCGAGCACTCCTCGACATCGCCGAAGTACGCGAGCGGCTCGCGATGACGCAGCGCTTCCGCGGCTACTCGGGCGTCGCCGCCATCGCATCGGGCTGTTTCGCAATCGCCGCAGGCGTTCTTCAGGCGTTGCTGGTTCCGTTTCCGCACGGCGGATACGACGGCCGCATCTATTGCTCGATCTGGCTCGTCTGCGGAACGGCGGCCGCGATCGTCAACTACGGATCGATTGCGCACTGGTTCGTCAGCGACGCAAGCGCGCGCGATCGCTGGCAAACGCGCACCGTCGGCCTCGCGATTTTACCCGCATTGGCACTCGGCGCTGCGATAACGATGGCGCTGCTCAATCACGGCGCGTTCGCGTATTTGCCGGGCGTCTGGTACGGCTGTTACGGGGTCGGTCTGTTTGCCTCGCGCACCATGCTGCCGCGCGACGTGCTTCCGATTGCGGCGCTCTTCTTGCTCGCGGGTATCGGATTGCTGTTTGCGCCGTCGTCGCTAGCGATGGCATGGTGGGTGCTGCCGATCGGCTTCGGCTTCGGACAGATCGCGATCGGCGTACTCGTTGCGCGTGACCGCCGGGAGAATCCGTGAGCGCAACGCAACTCGATCGCGTCTTTCACGAGCGCGGGCGCCTGGCCATTTGCTCGACGCTCGTTTCGCACCCCGAAGGCATCTCGTTCACACAATTGCAGGAAGCGTGTGGATTGACCGACGGGAATCTCAATCGGCACCTGCA
>JASHZC010000234.1 GCA_030042755.1 Vulcanimicrobiota bacterium
CATGGTATGTCGACGTCAAACGTTCGCTCGAATGCTCGACGACCCTCCGGGGTAATGCGCAGCGCCCTATCCGATGCACGGCGCTGGACCCATTTGCGTTTGAGGAATGCGTCGAGAACGCTTGCGCCCAAACTGCCTGCCAGATGCGGTCGCCGCTCGGTCCAATCCATGCAGGCGCGAGCGAAGCTGCGGCGACGATTTCGCGCGGTGTCGACGTCGATGCCTAGCTTCGAAAACACGTCGGCGCCACGCGAGCCGAGCGCGAACTCGTTGCCGATTCGTTCGATAGCGCCGCGTGCAATGAAATGGTCGGTCATCGCAACGCCGAGGCGACCCGCGAGGTGATCGTAGCACGAGCGAGCGACGCGCAATCTTTCGAAAACGGTACGTTGATCCAACGCAACAATCCGTGCCGGTCGAGCGATCGCGACGAGTGATTCGATAGCGTCGCCTACCTCCGCGGATGCGAGGCGGAAGAAGTGATGACGACCGGAGTTTCGTCCGTGAATCAGATCCGCCAGTGCGAGCTTCTTTAAGTGAGCCGTCGCTGCTTGCGGGGTGAGATTCGCGCGCAGCGCCAATTCGGTGGCCGCCAACTCCCGACCGTCCAGCAGGGCCAGGAGCATCGCCGCTCGGCCTGGCTCGCCGATGAGGGCACCGACTTCAGCGAGATTGGGTTCGGGCGAACGCAGTGCGTGACGAGTCTTCATGCCACGATGGTAGCACCGAAACGCTTCACGCCCGCGTGAAACGTCGAAATCGCTTACGCCATGGCTCCGAGCCGAAACGTGGCGACAAACGCTTTGAAGATCGTCCGGATGTCTTCGTCGACAAAGGTGATCTCGCGTGGTCCGCTACGTTCGAATCCCGGGACCAGTGCGACGTAATCGGCTTGCTCGGTCTTCGCCAGCGTTACGCGCAACTCGATCGGCGATGTGATGACAAACGGTTTCGATGCTCGGGCATTGGCGACGGCATGCGCCGCTCCGTCGGCGATCGCGCGGCGCGCGGATGCGGGTGACATCGAGTCAGCGCCAAAGTGTCCGATCGATTCCTTGACGATAACGCCGTGCACCCACGGCATAAGCGCTTGCACGCCCTCGACCGTCGTTCGGTCGCCGGTGACCAACAGAAGCGGAACACCTTGCGCACCGAGCAACGCCGCATTGATGATCGCCTCGCTGCAGCGAATGCCATTTACGTTGAGTTCGTAGATCACCGAGGGCGTGTACGTGTGGCAGAGCACGGCGTCAGCGTCGCCGATTCCGCCGTGGTAGCCGAGAAAAAATGCGCCGCCGAAGCTCTCATCCGCACCTTGCACCATCGAATACGGTTTGCGGTTGCCGAAGATCACGCGCACGTCAGGCGGCAAGTCGTCGAAGAGCAAGTTGCGCATTGGGCCGTGCGAATCGTTCACGAGCACGTCGGTAGCGCCGGCGCGCCGCGCGCCTTCGATCGCGGCTGCGACCTCGAGCGTGAGATAGCGGCGATAAATAGCGTATTCCGGATGCGGCGTGCGCGCATCGACCTGGTCCCAGCTCGTGACGCCGGCTACGCCTTCCATGTCGGTCGAGCAGTAGAGCTTCATGCGGGTACGTTCGCCGCCCCGCCGATGCGCATGGCCGAAAGGAACGCGCGAAAGACGACGAGGTAATCGTCGTGGCGGAAGCGCACCGTGCGGCCGCCGATGCGCTCGAACTTAGGAAGAAGCTCCATGAAATCTGCCTGCTCCGTCTTTGCCGCTTCGATAACGAGTTCGATCGGCGATTGAAACGTGAACGGCTTCGCGTGCGGCAGCGCTTTGAGTGCTTCGCGCGCTCCCTGACGTATTGCATCGCACGCGGCGACCGGGTGGAGTGAGTTCGCGCTGTAATAACCGATCGCGTCTTTGACCGCAACGCCGGTTACCCAAGGCAGCGCGGCGGTAACCGTCTCGATCGTCGCGCGATCGCCGGTGACGAGTACGACGGGAGTACCGTACAAGCCCAAGATTCCAGCGTTCAGCAACGCCTCGGTGCACTGCGTGCCGTTGACGCGCACGTCGTAGAACGTTGCATCGCTGTACGTATGAGAGAGCACGGCGTTCGCTTCGCCGATCTTCGCGTGATAGCCGGTGAAAAACGCGGCATCGAATCGCTGGTCGGCGCCCTGCGCCATCGAGAGCGGCTTGCGCGCGCCCGAGATCACGCGAACGTCGTCGGGAAGTTCGTCCCAGAGCAGATTGCGCATGTCCCAGTGCGAGTCGTTGACAACGAATTCGCTCGCGCCGGCGTCGCGCGCGCCTTCGATGGCGGCGCTAACTTCGCGCGTCATGTACCGGCGATAGATCGGGTACTCGTGTCGATTCGAGGGATCGACTTGCGCCCAGCTGCAGACGGCAGCCGTACCCTCCATATCGGCGCTGATGTAGACTTTCATGGCTGCGCTTCGCGCAGACTCTCGCGCGCTTCGGCCAAACCGGTCTGCGCAGCGACGTTCTTCGGATTTATTGAAAGCGCGCGCCGGTACAAGGGAATCGCTTGCGCGAATTTTCCAGCGGCCAAATACTCGTCCCCGAGCTGCGTGATCGCAACGTCATCGTTTGGATGCGCGGCGATTCGAGCGCGTAACGCGGAGAGTTGCTCCATAACGGCTGCGGGCGGCCCGCCGCCCTGAACGTTCGTGGCCGACGTGCCGGCGATGGAGGATTG
>JASHZC010000235.1 GCA_030042755.1 Vulcanimicrobiota bacterium
GCCGTCCGGCGTCCACGTGAACGAGAGTACGTACTCGTCACGCGGTCCGCCGTCGTACAGCGTGCGGGTCGCGCCGCCGTGCAGATCGACCACGTGCAGCGAGACGCGCGGATTCGCTCCGCCAGCAAGCGGGTATCGCTGCTCCTCGACGGTGTTGATCGTTGGCAAGAAATTCTCGATCGGAAACGGCACGATCGGCGACTCATCGAAGGAGAGATAAGCAATTTCGTCGCTGCTGGGCGACCAGCGGTAGGCGTGATCGACGTCCAACTCTTCGCTGTACAACCAATCGGGATCGCCGTTGATGCGCGTTGGCGATCCGTCGAACGTCAGGCGTCTGCGATCATGCGTCGCGAGGGAGACCGCATACAAGTCGTTGTCGTGGACGTAGGCGACACGCGTATCATCGGGCGACCACTGCGGATCGTCGGCGTCCTCGGCCAATGCCGTATCCTGGCTGCCGTCGGCTGCGGCGACGTGCAGCGCGCCGGCCCCGAGAAAGGCGATGTGCCGGCCATCGTGCGACCAGACGATCTGCTCGATCGCTCGCGAACGCGAGCCTCGCTCTTGCGAGCGCGCTGCGAGGAGCACGCGATCGGAGCCCGTTCGAACGTCGTGAATTCGCAGGATCGGCGGGTCTTTCTCGCGCGCCCCATCGACGCTGTAGACGTAACGCGTGCCGTCGGGCGACCACGTGAACGCGGACGGGGGATTTCCGGTTACCGGATGCACGGCAATGATGTCGTGCACAGTAAGCTGCACGGCCAAGATAGCGGTAACGATCATGTTGCGCGCGTTCGGCAACGTGGGGCATAGGCCTTCGCTACATGTCGTGAGCGCTGCGGATTTCGGTCAGCGGAATCGCATACACCGACCCGGTTCGGCTTCCAACTATCAGCGTCTGTCCCACGACGATTGGCGATCCGACGTTGAAACCGCTGGGCATTTTGTGGGTCCCGATGACGCTACCGGTCTTGGCGTTAACCGCCCATAATAGTCCGCTAAAGTCGCCGAAATAGAGCACGCCGCCGAGCGCGACGGCGCTCGCCTTGACGGGTGCGCGCGCCTTGATTTGCCAGAGGACGCGACCGGTTTTCGAGTCGATCGCGTGCATGTACGGCGAAACCGAACTTCCCAAATAGAGCACGCCGCCATACAGGAGCGGAATCGCCGCCTCGTTGCGCGGCGGCAGTATTCCGGACTGCAGCGAAACGTCCCACAGGCGAGCGCCGGTTTTCAAATCGAGCGCGTACACGTGCTCGATCGCAGCGTTACCAACGTCGGTATACGTAGCCGGCGGCAGCGGCATGACGTAATCGCAGTACATGCGCGCGCCGTCACTGACCGCGGGGCAATCGCCATGTCCCGAACCGCCGCGGGAGAACACCGTACGCCAAAGGATCGATCCGTCGCTCGTGCGCAGTTCGAATACGGCGTTGTCGTCGACGCCTGTCGTTACCGCGCGCCCGTTCCCGACCGGCAGTATCGCGCTCATCGACGCAATCGAATGCAAGTTGCGCGTGTAGCGCAATTTTCCAGTCATCGGATCGAGTGCGATAATCCAGCCTGCGCCGTTGTGATGAATCAGGAGCCCATTCACGATTGCAGCGGTCGGCATGGCGGAGCCCGCGACCGTGGTTCTCCAGTGAACCGCACCCGTTTTTGCGTCGAGCGCAATCAGTTCGCTCGGCCCCATCCCGACGTATTGTACGTGCTGTATCTGCGCCACATTGGCCGAACCTGTGCTCACCTCGTCGCCCTCGCCGACGATGACCAATCCGTGATAGAGCAGCGGCGCGCTCATTAAAGCGTTGCGCGCATGATAGATCCAAAGGACGGCGCCGTTGCGCACGTCGATCGCGCTCAAATTCCCATTGTTGTTACCAATGAACAGCGTGGTTCCGAGCAACGTCGGGCTCGCAGAAATCGGAGCGCCCGTGACCACGCGCCACGACGTGGTAAGGTCACCGTCGATGACTGCGTTACTGCTCGAAAGCAGACGGAATTGCGTCCAGTCCTCGGGTGCATCGACGGCAAACGCGATCCCAAACGGAATGAGGGCCAGTCCGATTGTGATTGCCGCTGCACCCAGCCGTACGTTCCAAGCCCTCACGGCTAATCTATACCCCTGCTTCCTGGGAGTTTCGATTGCTGGAGGGGTATCTGAGTGGCAATGCGTTATCCAGCTGCTGTCATTAGCGTTCTCTTGGTTGCTTTCGTATCCGTTCAGCTGCCCGTTGGTGCAGAATCGATGGGGATTAGGCAGACCAACGAACTCAGCTATATCCAGGCGCTGCGTCGCCGGATCAAACACGTCGTCATCATCATTCAAGAGAACCGAAGCGTCGACAACTTATTCAATGGATTTCCCGGCGCCGACACCGTGCGCACGGGAATGGGGCTCGACGGTCCGGTCGATCTGCGTCCGGTCGATCTCGATTATCCCGCCGACGTCGATCATCAGCACCGCGCCTTCGTCGCGGCGTACGACAACGGCAAGATGGACGGATGGGAAAACGT
>JASHZC010000002.1 GCA_030042755.1 Vulcanimicrobiota bacterium
CGCCGGAGAGTCGCTGGATGGCAAGCAGCGTGCCAAGCAACAGGGCCATGGGAATGACGAGCACAATTTCGCTTGGCAGTTGCCACAGAAAAAGGCCGATGGCGACGAGCAGCGAGATCTCGCCTCCGCTCACGAGCCTTCCGAGATAGAGCATCTGCGTCGCCGCTGCGATCAACGTGAAGGCCGAAAGTCCAAACCCGAAGGGGCCGGCGAGTTCGCCGATCATGTAGCGATCGAGGATGGTCATTACAGCCGGAAGCCCTCGCCAAGATAGAACTTGCGAGCGATGGGTGAGTCCAGAACTTCTTGAGCCGTGCCCGAAACTTCGATGCGGCCGTTGTTCATGATGTAGGCCCGATCGACGATCGCAAGCGTCTCGCGCACTTGGTGATCGGTGATCAAGATCCCGATGCCGCGTTCGCGCAGCTGGCGAATCATCGCTTGAATATCGGCCACCGCAATCGGGTCGATACCCGTGAACGGCTCATCGAGCAGTAGAAATGATGGCTCCATCGCGATCGCGCGCGCGATTTCGACGCGGCGCCGTTCGCCGCCGGAGAGACTGTCGCCGCGCGAATGATAGAGCTTGCGTAGTCCGAACTCTTCGAGCAGCACCGGCAAACGTTGATTTTGCTCCGCACGCGAGACGCCGTTCTGTTCCCAAATCAGCCGGATGTTGTCAGCGACCGAGAGCTTGCGGAAGATCGAGTTCTCTTGCGCGAGATATCCGATGCCATTGCGGGCGCGTTGATACATCGGCTCCCGTGAAAGTTCGATCTCCTTCCCGTTGCGCTGGAGCACGACGCTTCCACCGTCGGGTTTGACGAGCCCAACGAGCATGTAGAACGTCGTCGTCTTGCCGGCGCCGTTCGGCCCAAGCAAACCTACGACTTCGCTTTGGTGGACTTCGGCGCTAACGCCCGCCACGACCGTACGTTCGCCGTAGGTCTTTACGAGGCCGCGGATTTTGATCGTGTCTTCGTTTTGGTTCATTGCATCCGTGTTCGCGTTAGCGAAATGTTTGAATCGAATCGATTGCCGGTAGCCGTAAAGCCGCTTGGGCTCGTGATCTTCACGTGTCCGGTCCCGTGGACCATTTCGCTCGAACTGTCGTAGAGCAGTGTGTCACAGGTCAGCGTCGCTCCCGCGCTGTTGCGCGCATGGACCCCGCCTCGCAACTCTATGGTATTCGCCGCTTCGTCCCAAAGCGCTTGCGGCGCAACGGCTGTAAGCGTCGTCCCATCCTTGCTGTAAAACGTGATATGCACGTGCTCGAAGCTCGCGCGCTCGTTTCCTGCAGTGCCGATGCTCTGGTACGAACGCGCCAGCAGATCGTACTGGCGCCGGTTCCCGCGCTGCTGCCCGACGATGCGGACCGGCTGCGCGGCGGTTCCGTGGCCGCTTATCTTGAGCAAGATGCCAGTCGAAGTTGGGTGTGGGCTGGGAGCCGCCGGCGTCGGCGTACTCTGGACTTTCGGGTTGCATCCAGCCAAAAACGCGAGCGCGACGGCGGCGGCGACGCGCCGAATCACGCGTCAACGACGCCGCTGCGCGCCGCCGCTAACGCGAGCGCAAGCATGGGAAAAAGCAGGCCAAAAATCACAACGGTCACGGTATCGATCAGGCCTTGCACGAGCGCTCCAACAACTCCCGCCGCGATTGCGGTTGCCAGGCACGCGGCCTGTGGTTGCGCAACGCGCAGACGGCGTTGCAGTTCTTGCGCAAAGCTCAAAATCAACCAGCAAAATGCCAGGAACCCTATGATACCGAGCTCCGCAAGAAAAGATAGGAACATGCTGTGCGCGTGAAACGCGGTTGCGTCCCCGTCCGGCAAACGAACCAGCGGATAGATCTTCGAAAATCCGAACGGCCCGACGCCGGTGAGCGGAAAGCGGTCGATGATGCCAACCGATGCTTGCCAAATCGAGATGCGCGTGTAATTTTCACTTGGATTATGATGTTCGTTGAAGAGCAAGAGCACGATGAGCAGCACCGCCGCAACCACCACGCCGGCTTGGACGAAACGCAACCGCCCTTCGCGCGCGCGCATCACGACGAAGAATCCGGCTCCTGCGGCCAGGCCAACCCATCCCGTTCGCGAGAACGTCATCACCATTGCGATCGCACCGGCGCAAAACCCGATCCATGCGAGAACGCGCAACGCGCGCGACTGCGCAACCTGTGCCAATGCGTAGGCGATCGGCAGGAAAAACAACAAATATCCGGCCAGCTCACCCGGTAGCACGAACGTGCCGACGGCTCGTCCATTTGCAATCGTGTACTGAGCGGACGGCGCGCGCAAGACGACCATCGCGATCGCCGCGATGCACGAGGCCGTCCCCGCCAGCAAATACGACCACCACGTTGCGCGCGCAAGGCCCGGCACGCCGTAGTACCGATCGATCTCACAGTGCCAAAGCAAGCTGAGCACCATGATGAGAAGGAACACCGCACTATCGCGCAGATCGAACCCGAGCAAAAGCGAGAGCAAGCACGCCGCGAGCCACACAAGGAGCGGGCGCGACAGCGTGGGCGCGCGGCGCGGCGGCGTGAGTATGCCGATCGTCGCGACCACGGCGAGCACGACCATGGCGCACAGCAGCGCAATCGCAAACGGCAACGGCACGACCGAGATGCCCGGAAACGCGACGCTCGTCAGTGTGATAAAACTCGGAAAGAATGGAATGCTTACATAAGCGATCGCCGTCCCGACGATCTGTAAACGATCGACGATCGTCACGCGATGCGCTCGACGATGTCGCGCGCGATGGCTCGAGCACCACCCGGTCCGCCCATCCGTTCGCGGCCGTGCGATCCCATTGTCACGCGCCGCGGCGCATCGTCGAGCAACGCCGCCAACCCAGCTTCTGCACCGATTTGGTCTCCCGGGAGAACGAGCAGCGCGTCGCCGAGCAGGCCGTGTTGACGCATGCGATACCATGCGGTCTTGCGATCGCGGTCACGCTCGAATGCGACGACCGGCACGCCGGCCGCGGCTGCAGCTTCGTTGGCGGTACCTGCTTGACCGGCGACTACTTGGACGCGCGAGAGCAACGGTCCGATCGCGCCATGCCAGGCGCGTACGATCGTACGTCCGTCTAAACGCAGCGCGAACGGCATCGCCGGATCGGCCAGATCGTCGACGTGCCAGCCATCGCCGGCGAGCACCGATGCAAATCGCCGCGGATCGAGCAGCGGCGCGATCGAAAGCACGGCGCCAAGCGTGGGGCGTTTGCCAACGATACCGCGAACGACGCCCGCCAAAAAACGGGCGTCCTCGTACGCACTTTCGCGACTACCGGGAAAGAGCGCAATCGCGGGCGCGAAATCCGCGACCGCATCGTCGGCTCGCGCATCGTCGCTCATGCCGAAAAGATCGACGATCACGTTGCCCGGAGCACGCGCATTGACGCCTTCCGCGCGCAAACGTTCGGCGGTGGCTTCGTCACGCACGAAAATCGTATCGGCGCGCCGCAGCACGCGACGCTCGAACGGCCCGTACGGCGCTACGCGAACGCTCTTCGCCGTGCCCACGTAGGTCGTTGGCGCGTGGACCGAGAGCGCCATGAGCAGCGCAAAAATATCACCGATCGCCACGACTCGATCGTACGCGCCGCGCCGCGAAGCCAGAAAGCGGCGCTGCTCGAGCGTAAGTCCGAGAAGTCCGCCGCGCATGTCCTTGGCGATGTTTGCGACGTTGCCCATTGCGATCAAGCCGCCGCTCGGCATGGCACGGCGCGGACCGACTTCGCGCATGTAATCTGCGCGGCTCTCTCCGACTAACGATATGTGATCGACCACGAGCTCGCCGTCGAGTTCGCGCACCTCGCGCGCGATACGATCGGCGATTGCCGCTTCCCCGTGTCCGTTCGAAACGAACAGAACGCGCGCGTGCGAGTCCATTAGGGAGCGCCGAGCAGCGGCACCAGGGCGAAATCGTCGACGGCAAATTTCTTGCGCGACGCATCGTACGACAGTTCCGTCCGCGAGACGAATTGCCCGTACGGTCCGGCGTGCACGATCGGAACGTCGCTCACGATCTCGGGAGCATAGAGCGTATCGTGACTGTGTCCGCCGAGAATGAGATCGATGCGCGGTACGCGCGCAGCCAATTCGCGGTCGAGCGAAAGCCCGACGTGCGAGAGCACGAGCAGCAGGTCGCCTTCCGGAACGCGCTCGGCATACGGCGCGACGGCATCCCACGGATCGAGAAAACGCCATCCGAACACGCGCTCGTACGGACTACCGACCGGATACTGCATGATGAGCAAGCCGGCAACGTGGATCGTCGTATCGTTACCGCGCAGTACCATCGATTGGAGAAAGGGAAGCTCGCGTCCCTTGGTATCGAGCAGGTTGCTGCACACGAGCGGATGTTGCATCTTCTTGGCGCGCGCCTGCAGCAGCGCGAAGAGATAGTGGAATTCGCGATTGCCGATCGCTTGCGCGTCGTAGCCGGCCTCGTCGATCTCGGCGATAATCGGCTCGCGCCGATGATACATCGTCTGGCTACCGCGCAGCGAGTCGCCACAGTCGAATAGCAGGCCCGGTCGCTCGTCGCGAAGCGCACGCAGACGCGGGGCGAAACCACGATGATCGTGCAAGTCCGACGTGTGATAGAAGCGGATCATCGCTGTCCGACTTTCGCGAGCGCGACGGCAAACTTCGCGCACGCGTCGAGTGCGTTGGGAGGGCCCAGTTTCTCGCGAACTTCGGCAAACTGAGCGTACTGCTTGGATGGATCGCGCAGGATGTCGTCCATCTCCGCCGCCAGGCGCTCGGGCGTCGCGCCGTCTTGCAACAGCTCGGGCACGAGCTCGCGATCGAGCACGAGATTCGGCAGCGTGATGAATTTCCCGGAATAGATGCGCCGCGCGTGCTTTACCAACTCCGGCCGGATGATGTAGAGCGCTACCGCCGGAACGCCGCTCAATACGGTTTCGAGCACCGCCGTTCCCGATTTGACGAACGCCGCGTCCGCGTCGGCGAGCGCCTCTACCGTGCCGTTCGCTACGTCGACGCCGTCGAGCTTCTCGCGTTTGATCGCGCGCTCGATCGTGCGACGCCCGTGCCGATCCGCCGCGCCGAAAACACCGCGCAATTTGGGCCGCGATTCGCGCAGGATGCGCAGCGCACCGAGCATCGCCGGAACGTGATAGCGCAATTCGCCCGCGCGGCTTCCGGGCAACAGCGCAATCGTGCCTGCATCTGCCGGCGGTGCCGGCCGCCCCGCGCGCTCCTCGTATTGGGCTGAGAGGGGATGGCCGAAGAACATGATCGGCAACCGCAGCGATTTGTAGAAATCGTATTGGTGAGCAAACGCGGTAACCGGCACGGTCATCGTGCTGACGGAGAGCGCGACGTTTTCGTTGTCGAGCCACGTTGCCGGCGGAAAGAGGTACATGACCGGTCCGCCGTAGCCCAAACGCCGGCGCAGCGATTTGGCGAGTCGCATGTTGAATGCGCCGAAGTCAACCAGCACGACGAGGTCGGGCTTTTTCGCGACGATGTGGAGCGCGGTGCGCCACATCGTGGCCAGCAACTTCGGGATGCGAGGCACCGCAGCGAGCGGGCCCA
>JASHZC010000023.1 GCA_030042755.1 Vulcanimicrobiota bacterium
ACATCGTGCAGCGTCGACTGCGCCTCAAAGCTCACCCATGAGTCCGCGGTCAACGCCGCATATCGTATGCGGGCTTCAATGTCCAACACTCTTACATCCCTTTCATCTTCGCATAACGAATGACGTCGTTGGTGATTTCCGAGATTATGCCGCTCGCGCCGCTGCTGCCGATCAACGAACCGCCGAGCGCAAACAACTCTTTGTGCAACGGAGCCTGCCCGGACATCTCGCGCATGCGGTTATAGCGCGCGATATCGGCCCCGAGTCCGGTGAACACGCGCTCCGCCGCAAACGCCGCGAAAAACCCAGCTATTCCGAAGATCAATCCTCGATTCATGCGAATACCTCTCCATTCGTAGCGTGTGCGTCGAGCGTTTGATGTACGAGTTGCCGAACGAGATCCACGGCGAGCCGCACCGCGCCCGCAACCGGCTCGCTGAGGCCAATACCCTCCTGCGCGCTGGCGGGCTCGCAGCCGACGATCGTCACGGGCGGCAAGTCGCCGCCGATCGTCCGTACGTAAGCAAAGACGCTTTCGAGATCCATGCGATGCGCATCCGGAGTGCCTGAGGTTTCCCGCGGATCCGGTTCCAGCACGTACAAACTGCCGGGCGCTCCGCCTCGCGGAACGGCATCGATGAGAAACGCGCGATCGTATCCCGAGGTCAACTCGTACGCGAGATGGACACCGCGAATTCCGTAATCCTCGATTGTCACACCGTCGAAGCGATCGGTCTCAAGAGCTCGCACGACCTCCGGGCCGAAACCGTCATCACCGAAAAAGATGTTGCCGACGCCCGCGACGAGGATTCTCATACTGCACCTCGCAGTGCTTCGCTCAACGGTTCGACCTCGTCGGGATAGAAGAAAAACGAACGCCCGTACCACTCGTGCAGGTCGCTGGCCGGGTCCTCGTCGACCGTGACCGCAACGTACGTCTGATTCTCCACATCCTGGTGGATAGCGCGTACGGTTGCGAGCTTGCCGGCGAGAAACAGATCCCAGGCATCCGCGCGGCGCTTCGGATGCAGTCGCACCGTCGAGCCTTTGCCGATCTTCACGCCGCCGACGAAGACGCAATCCATTGCCGGAACGTCGAGTTCTGAAAGCGCGCCGTGCAAACGGCCCAGTTCTTCCGCATCGAATCGTTCGGCACGCTCGACCACCGCTCGCGCTCGCGGATCGGTCGCGCGCGCTTCAGCTCGCTCGGCATCGGATAGGCTCAGCACGCTGAGCATCATCAGCTCGTCGATTTCGGTCGCGTCGAATGTGTCGCCCTCGCTTTGCGGTGCCACTGCCGGAAAGTCGTAGAGAATAATGGGGGACGATAGCACGAGCGGCGAGCGCTGCGAATCGCTCGTTCCGTTCCCCACGAGCACCGGCCAGGTGTGACGATTGGCATACGGTTGTCCGAGCGACCCTAGCTCTGCGGGCGGATCGAGTACCGAGAGAAACCGCCCGGATCGAGCGTGCAGCAGCGTATGCGTGGAAACGAAGGCCGTGCGTGGGGCGGCGCTTCGCATACCGGAGATGATCTCGGACTGATTGATGATGCTCACGCGCACCTTCCTCAGTGCCGGTGAATCGGAAAGCACCTCGGTCTCGACTAGGACCGCTCCGTGCAACGGCCAGCGGCGGCGCACGATCCGCCCGCGCAGCTCACCGTGCTCGTCGCGCACGGGTTCGATGGTTTCCTCGCGGCTGAACGCGATCGGCGCAGCGGCATGTGATTCCGAGCCAGCGAGCGAGACCGGAACCTCGCGTTCGATGCCTTCGTCGAACGTGACGTAAGACTGCGAACCCACAACCAGCACCTCGACCGGTTCGAATCCCGTGTTCCTCAGCGCTTCGACCTGACGCGATTCGATCTGCAAAAAGCGAACCAGCACGTCGATCGCCGTCTCGCCGTCGCATTCGAGTGCAATCTCGGTTTGCGCTTGCGTTGGCTCTCCCGTGCCGCGTTCCGCGTACGCCTGCGGCGCGATCACGCCGAACTGCCAGCGCACGCGATTCTTACGCGCCGATGCAGTGTACGGATACAGAATGTATCCCTCGTAGAGCACGGCGTTGGCCACGTCGAGGGCGGGTGCAAACGGGTTCACGATCGCGCCTTCGCAATCTCGCATAGTCGCTCCAACGTCGCATCCCACGTAGGCAAACCCACCGCGATTTTGAAGCGGCGCAGCTCGTTGAAAACGTCGCGGTGAACGCGAATCCAAGCTGTGTTGGGAAACAGCGCGTCCATGGCCTCGCGGATGACTGCGATGGGAAGCTCGTAGCGCGCTTCGCAGCTCCAGGGCACGAGCTCCGCCGTGACGCCCGACGGACCGTCGACCAGAACGAGACCGTTGAAAAGCAAGGAGAGCGGGACCACTCCGCGATCGAGCGATGCCAGGTACTTGTTCGCCGCGACTTCGAAGTCGTAGCTGCACGGTATCGGCAGATCGATTTCGGTCATTCCTTCGAACGAGGGTACCATCTGCGTCGTGTGTGCCCAAAGCATGGGCTTGAGCGTTTCTCCGTAGCGTGCGGGCTCGCCGAAGAGTTCAACGAGAAGCGCGCTCTCTTCGGGCGCGTAGTTGCGCCGCTGTACCTCCAAACGGAACTGCGCGCGCAGCGCAATCGTGTCGATCTTCGCCGCGCTGCGCTCTTCGATTCGTAAACGCAACACGACCGTGGGCGAGGCGGCGTACGGCTCGGGTCGCGCACCGACGACGGAAAACGAGAGATCGCTCACGACCTTTGTCCCGCGACGCGGCGGCTGCGCGAGCGGACCTTATCGAAGAACGCTTCGATTGCGGCGTGAGCGTCCTCGCCGCCGTCGAAGCCCTTCCACCGGAGCCGTAGTATTCCGACCAGCTCGTACGCCGCGTCGATCGGTGCGATGTACGACTCGGAAACGTCGCGATTGTGCCGAACGAGAAATGCCTCGACGTCGGGCTCGAGCGTGGCTAGCTCGGGGTGATGCGCGACGATCGCGCTCCACGTGTCGAGCGGGAGCTGCGACTCGGTAGCGCCCGCGGGACTCGGATAAAACGCGATCGTTCGCTTCTCGAGCGAATTGTAAAAGAAAAACGCCAACCCGATCGGGATCGCAAGTGCGTCCCAATCGGCATTGGACATCGCGACGTCCGCAATCTCGAGATACCGTCGCGGAATCGCCCGATATTTTCCTTGCGCGGCGCCCGCCGGCTCGAAGACCAGCGCACAGGGGCGGCATGTGCACAGAATGCGCCGTGCCGCAAGCTCGATGAGGTGCGTGTGCTCGGGCGGAACCGGCGTCGCACAAAAATCGCACCGCTCGCCGGGCGGAGGACGCTTCTCCAGAATTCGCTGGAGCATCGGAAGATTCGAGGCGGATTCCATCACACGCGCGCCTCTTCGAGCACGCGCGAAGGCTCGGCCCGAACTTCGCTGATCTCCGGAACGCGCTCGAGAATCGCGCGCTCCACGGCTAACTTGAGCGTCGCCGTCGATGCGGGACATCCGTCGCACGTGCCTTCCAACACGACGTACACGACACCGCCGTCGATCCGCGAAACTCGAATGTTCCCCTTGTGCGACGAGATGTACGGCAGCACCGATTCCAGCGCACGATCGATCCGATCCTCGACGGAGAGCGGATGCAAGCCGTGCAAGCACAAGATGTTTTCGACCAGCTTGTCCTCGCAGAGCCGGTCGAACACGCGCTCCGAATCCTGGCCAAGCTCGTCGTGGACTATCGTGAGTATGCGCTCGATGCCGTCGCCATACGCTGCGGCGACGGCACGAACGAGTTCCTCCGCGCGCTCGCGGGAACGATGCGGCGTTTCGACCGAATCGAATCCCCCGAGCAGTTCCTGGATGCGATCGAACATCCTAACCGAACGGCGCGACCGGCGAATGGATGGTTTCGATCGTCTTGTCGTCACCGAGATACATGTGCACGCCGCATGGCAGACACGGATCGAAGCTGCGCACGGCGCGCATGATGTCGATCCCCTTGAAGTTGTCCGGTCCGTTTTCTTCGTGAATGGGCGTGTTCTGCACTGCGTCCTCGTACGGTCCGGGCGTGCCGTACACGTCGCGCGGGTTGCCATTCCACGGCGTAGGCGGCCACGGATGGTAGTTCGCGATTTTTCCGTCGCGAATCACCATGTGGTGCGACAGCACGCCGCGAACCGCTTCGGTGAAGCCGCATCCGATCGCCTCGCTCGGCACTTCGAACGGCTCCCAGGTACGCGTGCGTCCAGCGTTGAGTTCCTCAAACGCCTTGTCGAGACAATGCAGCGCCACCGCGGCGGAATAGGCTTGATAATACGAACGGGCGCGATTGCGTTCGATCGTGTTGGACCACTTGGGCACTTTCCATTCGAACGAAACCGGCCCGCTCAGCGCGCTCTTCGGAAGGTTAATCTGCACGCTCGTGCCCGTCGCCTTGACGTATCCGATGTCGACCAAGCCCGAGAGCGCCGTCGACCACATGCGCGCGAGCGCGCCGCCGCCCGTGTCGAGCGCGAGATGGTCCTTACCGTCGAACCAGCGCGGAGACATTACCCAGCTGTACTGATTGGCGAAGTCGCGCTTCTTCGGCGTCGGTAGCGTGTGCATATTCCATGGATGACGCCGATCGACGGGATTTCCCAGGGGATCGACCGGTACGAACGTCTCCTCGCTCTGCCAATCGTCGTAATACGAGTGTCCCAGGAGAATGCGGATTCCCAAATTGATCGCGACCAAATCGTTGGTGACGAGTTTACCGTCGACGACGACGCCCGGCGTCACCAACATCTTGCGACCCCAATTCGTCATGTTCCGATACTGGAAGTCGCAGTGATCGGGGTCTTGGAACGCTCCCCAACATCCGAGGAGAATGCGCCGTTCTCCGTTGTGTTCGTATCCGGGCAGGGCTTCATACCAGAAGTTGAACAGATCGTCATGTAACGGGACGCAGACTTTCATGTACTCGACGTAACGCATGAGCCGCGCGTAGTAGTCGGTGAAGAGCTGCTGCGTTGCGACCGTGCCCGTTCCACCGGCATAGAGTGTCGACGGATGGACGTGGCGCCCTTCCATCAAGCAGAACATCTCGCGTGTGTAACGGCTGATTTGCAGCGCTTGCCGGTAGAAGTCGCCGGTGAACGGATTGAGCGCCGACATAATGTCGGCGATCGTCTTGTATCCGTGGATGCCGGCGTGAGGCGCTTCGGTCTTCTTGGCCTTTTCCCAGACGCTCGGATTCGTCTCGCGGACCATCTTTTCGCAATAGTCGACGCCGACGAGGTTCTCTTGGAAGATATTATGATCGAACATGTACTCGGCCGCTTCGCCGAGGTTCATGACCCATTCGCCCATAGCCGGCGGACGTACGCCGAACGCCATGTTCTGCGCGTAAACCGAACACACGCAGTGGTTGTCGCCGCAGATCCCGCAAATTCGCGACGTGATGAAGTGAGCGTCGCGAGGATCTTTGCCTTTCATGAATATGCTGTAGCCGCGGAAGATCGACGAGGTCGCATGGCATTCGGCGACGACCTTTTTCTGAAAGTCGATCTTGGTGTAGATTCCAAGACTGCCGACGATGCGCGTAATCGGATCCCACGCCATCTCCACGAGCCGCGACGGCGGTGCACTGGTTCGTGCAGCACCGGGAACATCTTTTATAGCCATTCCAAACCTTTCGTACGAACCGCTGCGACTAGTGCCGGGTGTAACCCGTCGTGAGCTTCTTGCCTTTTTGACGCCACTTCGGTTCCTTGTCGAGCGTGTCGGTGGTGAAGTTTCGCATCGCTTTGATCACGGTGCCGTATGCGGTGCTGACCGTCGATGAAAGTTTGCCGCCGGGCGGCTCGTCCATGAACGGCATGAATTTGTCGGGAAAACCCGGCATCGTGCACCCGATGCAAATGCCGCCGACGTTGGGACATCCTCCGATGCCGCCCATCCAGCCTCGCTTGGGAACGTTGCACTTCACAACTGGTCCCCAGCAGCCGAGTTTGACGAGGCAGCGAGGTGAGTCGTACTCGCTAGCAAATTCGCCCTGCTCGTAATACCCGGCGCGATCGCACCCTTCGTGTACGGTATTGCCGAAGAGCCAGGTCGGCCGCCCCGCTTCGTCGAGCGGAATCATCGGTGCCCGGCCGGCAGCCTGCCATAGCAGATAGAGAATCGTTTCGGAGAGATTATCGGGCTGCGTCGGGCAGCCCGGCACGCACACGATCGGTATGCCTGCGCTCGATTTCCAATCCCAGCCGAGATAATCGAGAATGCCCATCGCACCGGTAGGATTGCCGGCCATCGCGTGAATGCCGCCGTATGTTGCGCACGTTCCGGCCGCGAGAATCGCCCAGGCTTTCGGCGAGAGCCGATCGATCCAGCCGCTGAACGTAATCGGCTGGTCGCTGCCGGGCGCGTTGCCGAATCCCGTGAAGTACCCCTCTTTCTTGATCTCTTCGTTTGCAATCGAACCTTCGATTACCAACACGAATGGATCGAGTTCACCGCGTTCGGCTTTAAAAAATGCTTCCAGAAATTCAGTACCGCCGAGACTATACTCAATCAACGGCCAGTGGAATTTCACACCTGGCAATCCCGGCAGCGCACCCAGTGCGATCTCTTCGATGCTCGGCTGCATCGCAGCCGTGAGCGCAACGGAATCACCATCGCAGCTCAACCCAGCCGGAATCCAAAGGACGTTTACAACCGTTTCCGCCATCGCTTCTATCCTTGCGCTGCGCGCGAAATATGTTTCAGGCTAGATCATGAAAAAGACAAAAGCAATAGCCGACACGCTGCATTAACGCTGTTAATTCGACGCGTAATCGTTACGTTTGCGTTACCGCGTTCTGTCTATAACGGGGGAACGCGACTTCCCGCTGCAGATCGGCTTTTGGTCGGCGGGTTTCGCGCATCGGAGCGTGGCGCAAGCCGTTACCGGCCGGTTACGCCGCGTGCGGGGGTTCGTGTGCCACATGGCCAACGAAACCATCCGCGTCATGGACAAAACGATGACATGCATGAGATTACGGTAGCGCTTGGTGTCCTCGAAGGCGTCGAAGCTACCGCGCGCGAGCAGGGTATCGAGCGCATCAGCGCGGTGCACGTGCGCGTCGGTGCGCTCAGCGGCATCGTGCGTGATGCGCTGCTGTTTTCTTGGGGTGTCGCCACGGAGCGAACGATTGCGGAAGGCAGCGAATTGAAGATCGAAGAGATTCCGCTTGCCGTGTTTTGCGAACGCTGCGAAGCCGAACGGTCTCCGGTTCCTGGTTCGGGATTGCTTTGTCCGGAATGCGGAATGATTTGCCCGCGCATCGTTCGTGGTCGCGAAATGCAACTCGTTTCTATGGAGGTGCCTGAATGAAGATGCGCGTCGTCGAGATCGCGTCGAATCTCATGGTGAAAAACAACACGATCGCTGCGCGACTGCGCGATCGATTCGCGCAGAGCGGCACGCTGGTTGTCAACGTGCTCTCGAGCCCGGGATCAGGAAAAACGACGCTTCTCGAGGAGACGCTGCGCCGGCTCTCCGGGCGCTTTCGCGTCGGCGCATTGGTAGGAGATCAGGCAACGGCCAACGACGCGCAACGGCTGGCGCGAAGCGGAGCGCCCGTTCATCAGATTACGACCGCGGCCGAGTGCCGTCTCGATGCGGAGATGATCACCAAGGCTCTGCCGTCGCTTGGCGACGAACGCTTCGACGCGCTCTTCATAGAAAACGTCGGCAATCTCATCTGTCCGGCGGAATACGATCTCGGCGAAGATCTGCGGGTCGTGCTCTTCGCCGTCACCGAAGGCGAGGACAAACCGCTGAAATATCCCCTCGCGTTCAACACCTCGCACATCGCGCTCGTCACAAAGAGCGACATTGCACCGGCGGTCGAGTACGATCGTTCCGCTGCGACGGCCGCCATCCGGCAAGTCAATCCGGGCATAACAATCCTGGAAATTTCCGCACGAACGGGGGCGGGCCTAGACGAGTGGATCGCGACGATCGAGGAACGCGTGTGGGCTAAGGTGCAAAGCGAGCCGGTCTCGCCCTGAGCGGCAAGGTTCGTCCGGCCCCGCAAGAGTAAGTGCGTACCATGGCACTGCCCAGGAATCGGCTGCTCGCGCGTCTGTTTGCTGCCGAGCCGCAACTGATTCGTCTCGTAGCCGGTGCGGGTTACGGTAAGTCGTCGCTCGCGCGTCTGTTCGCCAGACGCTACGAGCGGCACGCAATTTGCGATTGCTTGGGAGTCTCCGACGGAACCGAATTCGCCAACCGCGCGCTCTCGGCACTAGCCGCGGAGCTTCCGAGCGGAAGCGACGCGATCACGCAGCTCCGCCTACGTCTCCACGCGACGGATGCGGACGCGGCTGCTTGGAGCCGCGCGCTGCTCGATGTCTGGAAAGCGCATAACGAACAGGCACTGTTCATCGTAGAACATGCCGAGGCAATCGCTGAAAACGGAACACTCCTTGCCCTCTTCGGCGATTTGCTTGCGGCGCGCCCCGCAGAGCGAGTCGTGCTCGTCAGTTCGCGGGTTCCGCTGCCGATTCGCTTTTCGAATTACGTTGCGCCGCATCACATGCTCACGCTCACCCGCAGCGAATTGCGATTCGAGGACGCGGAAGCACGCGACATCTTTGCCGGTAGCGACGTATCGCCAGAACTCGTGGAACGGATTGTCCGGTTGGCAGATGGATGGCCGAGTGTTCTGCTCTTGATTGCGCGGCTCGCTCAATACGACTCCTCGATCGATCGTTTGCTCGAGCGTCTCGGCGATCTTCCCAGCGAAGATCTGTACGAATGCCTCGGTAGAGAAGTGCTCTCGGCGTTCACGCCGGAAATGATGTCCGCAATGCTGGCAACAGCGTCGATCCCGAATGCGTCGCTGGAGGACATCTTTGCCGCAACGGGGGTTCGCAATGCAACGCTGATCGTGGATCGCCTGCTGCATCTTCCCGGCTTCATATCGTCGGAGACGGGCGCGTACCAAGTACATCCACTGTTGCAAGGCGCCTTGCGCTCGCAAAGCGGCACCGATCAGGCAAATTACCTGCTGAGAGCCGCCGCGCGATACGAAGGCGAAGGCGACTATCTGCGCGCCGCCGAGCTGTATGCGACCTCCGGCGATGAATGCGCGGCGGCAGCTGCGCTCGATCGGCTACCGGCCGAAACCCTGCAACGTCCCACGCCTCGTCTCGTCGACGTGCTCACCAAGATCGAGATGGCGATTATTTGCACCCAGCCAAACCTTTGGGTCGCAATGCTGCCCGAACGGCGCAGCCGCGTCGATACCGCGACGCTGCACGACGAAGCACTCGGCCTGCTGCAATCGATGTCGCCCGACGCGCCGCGGGCGCTGGAGCGGCGTCTGCGCGTGCGCCTTGCCATCTTGGCGCAAGAATTAGAACGTCTCGCCGAGGCGCGTGCCGTGATGGAATCAAGTACCGTAACACATGCAGCCAACGATGCACCCGAGGAGCGACGTTTAGCACTGATGACGCTGGCACTGATCGCTGCGAAGCAGGGCCGGTTTGCCGAATCCGATCGCCTCGTCGACGAAGCCGAGAGCGTGCTCGGCGCGCGTCATCTTCGATTCGACCGAGAGCGCGCCCAGATCGCAGCTGAGCGCTCTCGCCTCTTGGGCGACTGGCATGGCGCGCTGAAGATGAGCGAAGAAGCGCTCTACGCGGCGCAGCGAACCGGCGATACGGCGCGAATCATCGAGGCCGCGCGAGACGTCGCGCGAGCAGCCTGGTATTGCGATGACGATGCTCGCGTTCTCTCGGCCAACGAATTGCTCGAGGATTGCGGCGATGTCGAAGCCCGCGCATTCGTTCGCTACGTCAAGGCCATGCTGACGCAGTCGCCGGTTGATGCGCCGCCGCTAGCGTTGCACGCGGCGCGACTGCACGCGGCTCTCGTCACCACCGACCAGCGCCTTGCGGAAAAGCTCTTCGACGAAGCGATCGAAGGCGTTGATGCGTTCGAAAACGCGTTTCCGCGGATCGTTATGCGCGTCTGCGCGGCGCTGCTCTTGCCAAGCCAAAGGCGCCGGCTTCTCGAGGCGCGCGTCATCGCTCAGTCGATCGAATCGCCGCCGCTCGAAGCATCGCTGGAGCTGATCATCGATTCTACCGAGCCTTTAGATCACGGAATCTTCAAATATCTGGCCGCACGCGTTTCGCGTTCGCCGCTCAGGACCCGGCGCGACGTCCTCACGATCCAACTGGTCGGCGGACAGGTTCGGCGCGGCCACGAGCCGCTTCATGTATCGGATCGCGGCTTCGAGTTGCTCGTGGCCCTGGCTTTGCACGCGCCCGGCACGCCGAAAGAGGAGCTCGCGAGTTGTATTTGGCCGGGCCTCGATGCCGAAGCCGCATTCAACGCTTTGAAAATGTGCGTCTCTCGCACGCGGGCTCAACTCGGCGACAAAGAGGCGATCGCGAACACGAAGCACGGCTATGCGCTGAGCCAGCGCGTCACGGTCGATCTGCATGAATACGAGCAACTGCTGCGCATCGCGCGCTCGTCCGAAACGGTGGGCGAAGCGCTGCGCCGTCAACTCGAGGAGGCCATTCGTTCGTTCGAGGCGGGCGGACGCACGTACGCGGCAGACTGGGCGTGGTTCGTACCGCACGATGCGCGACTCGACGAGGTGTATCACGAACTCAACCTTGTGCTTGCCGAGCCCGCCATTACCCGCTGACGCATCGTAAAACGTCTACAGTGTAAACGCGCATAGCTTGCATCCGCGTGCTATGCTCGGCGTTGTTTGCTTGCTGCGTTCTCGTTGTAGGACTTGCTACGGCTTCGCCATCTCCGTCTCCGTCGCCGTCGCCGACGCCGACGCCGCTCAAGGAGATAGCGCACACCGCAACCGTCGGCCGCCAAACAAACCTCGTGGGAACGGCGGCTGCGGCATCGCAAGGTGCGATCGGTCAAGAGCAGATTGCGACGCGCCCAATCCTGCGTCCGGGCGAAATCCTCGAAGCGATTCCCGGTCTGGTCATCTCGCAACACTCCGGCGAGGGCAAAGCCAATCAATATTATCTACGCGGCTTTCAGCTCGATCATGGAACCGATCTCGAGAGCACGATCGACGGCATGCCGATCAACTTGCCGACCCATGCGCACGGTCAGGGATATTCCGATATCAACTGGCTCATGCCCGAACTCGTGAGCTATGTCGAATACGAGAAAGGGCCGTACTACGCCGACAAAGGCGACTTCTCGACCGCCGGCTCGTACGATCTCTACTACCGTGACACCATTGCTCCGACCGTTTCATTCGGTATGGGGCAATATGGATACGACCGTTTGTTCATAGCCGATTCGCCTCGGGCCGGCTCCGGAAATCTTCTTTATGCGATCGAGACCTACCACGACAACGGCTCGTTTGAGAAGCCCGACGAGTATTGGAAGCTCAACGGCGTGATGCGATGGAGCCGCTCGACACAAAATTCGAATTTCAACGTCACGGGCATGTCCTATCGCGGGCTGTTCGATTCGACCGATCAGATCCCGGAGAGGCTGGTGGCAAGCGGCGTCTTGAGCCGATTCGGATACATCGATCCAAGCGACGGGGGATCGACGTACCGTTCGTCGCTTTCCACCCAATGGATGCACGAGGACGATCGCGGGACGACGAAGGTCAGCGCATACGGCTATGAGTCGTACCTCGATCTGTTCTCCAATTTTACGTATTACCTGGACGACGCGACAGACTACTACAACGTCACGCGAAACCCAATCACTTGCTACACCGAATACAACACGTGCGACCCCGGGCCGAAGCACGTCAGCTCGTACACCTCGTATTGTCCGGCAAATACCGCGCCGCCCGGGCTAAACGGCGCACCGCAGCCATTCTCCTTCGCTTGCGGCGACCAGCGCGAGCAGGAGGACATCCGTTTCGTTTCAGGATTCAACGCAAGCCGTAGTTTCGACTCCGACTGGACGCAGACGTCGATCGGCGCCGGCCTACGAAACGACAACATCCCGACGGTTGCACTGTTCTTGACCAACGATCGAACGCGCTACGCAAACGGAACGCTCAGCGACGATCACGTCGTCGAGCGCGATCAAAACGTGTGGGCGCAGAGCCAACTTCACGCAACCAAGAAGCTGCGGCTGATCGCCGGGATCCGCGGCGATGTGTACGATTTCGACGTCTTCGACCCGAGCCCGGCGAACTCCGGAAAGACGGCCGAAGGAATGGTCAATCCGAAGTTCACGGCGGCGTACGCGGCATCGCAACACGAGGAGTTGTACGCCGACTTCGGTGACAGCTTTCACAGCAACGATGCTCGTGGCATCTTCGAAACACTTGATCCGCAAACGCACGCCACGTATAATGCGCAGGGCCAGCCGGTGCAGCAAGTAACGCCATTGGTGCGCGCGACCGGCGAAGAGGTTGGGTACCGGCGCTCGTTTCCGAAATACAGCGGAACGCTATCGCTCTGGCAACTACACCTCAATTCGGAGTTGGTCTTCAACGGCGACGACGGTACTACGTATGCCGGTGGTCCCACGATGCGTCGCGGAATCGAAATCTCAAACTTTTGGACGCCGACGCGTTGGCTGACGTACGATGCCGATTTCGCAAATTCGAGCGCGCACTTCTTGACGAATTTCAACGGCCAAGGTACGTCGGTCCCCGAGTCGCTTAACGCCGTCATCGCCGCCGGAGCGACGATCGATCTTCCGCACTATTCCGCGAGCTTGCGCCTACGGTACTTCGGTCCGCGCGTGCTCGACCAAGAGGGCAACGCACACTCCACAGGCTCGTTGATTTTCAATGGACAGTTCACAGCAAAGCTGAACGGTCGATATCTCCTTCGGTTAGAAGGCTTGAATCTGCTAAACGCCCGCGCAGACGACATCGAATATTACTACCAGTCGTGGCTCAAGCAGGACGCCGCCAATCCGACCCTCGCCAATAATCCAACCGTTAATCCCGCGCTCGGCGGCGCCGGAATCAACGACTACATCTTTCACCCAGCTGAAGCTCAGACGTTCAGGCTCACGCTCTCCAGGGCTTTGTAAAAATCCCGTATCGAAGGGCTTGCGAAAGGGGGGACACGGGGTAAGAATGGTCCCAAAGGCTTGCAGGGAGGACATATGAGCAGTCAGCGTCCCGACCGTTTCAGCAAAGACCTCAGCCCATCCGACGATCCTGAGTTCGTCAACGACGGTTTGCGCGACGCCATAACAAAGGAACTGCAGCGGACAGACCTGAGCGCCGACGATCGCAAAGCCTACGAAGCAGCCCTCGAAAAGCTCAACAAGGGCCAATAACCCCCACGTGTTACCCTGAGCGTCCGTGTCACCCTGAGCGTCCGTGTCACCCTGAGCTTGTCGAAGGGTGCTGTAATGCTGTCATCCTGAGCGGAGCGAGCGCAGCACGTGTCGGTGCAACCCTTCGACAAGCTCAGGGTGACACGGTCGCTCAGGATGACACATTCGGTGCGGGATCAGCGGCGGCGGCCGGCGGCCATGAGTTCGACGTAGGGGCGAATCGCCTCGAGAGCCATTGCGGCCCCGAGCGCTACGAGCGCTCGGATGATGACCAGCATGATGTCGCGCAGGCTCAACAGACGTTCGTCGGCATATTTGATCACGGTTTCATCGTCGGGCTGGAGCACTGCGCTCGACGATGACGTTGCTTTCTCTCCGAAAACCTGCATGTTTGCGGCCTCTTCGAGGGTCGCTGAAATATTGAGCGTTGAGACCGGCGAACCCGCGATCGGAAGCGACGGCAAGAACCAGTAGTCGATCGAAAAATC
>JASHZC010000236.1 GCA_030042755.1 Vulcanimicrobiota bacterium
AAATTGACGCCGATGGGGTAGGCCACCGTTGGCAGCGTCGGAAACGCAACCGCATCGTACGGCGCGACCGTTGCGCGCACGGCGCGATCGATTTTCGCGCGCACGCGCATCGCGTCGACGTAATCGACTGCCGATGTAGCCAGCAACACATATGCGCCGATGCGATCGGCCGGACACTGCAACTCGCGCGCGCGTCCGCTCTCGATCAAAGCGCGAAACGCCGACGCACATTCGCCGTTGAGGAGCGCGGCGATCGCAGCGCCGTACGGCAAATCCGGCAACGCGACATCTTCGTCGATGTCGGCAAACTCTTTTAGCACCGCAATCGACGCGTCGAAATTCTTCACGACCCCGCGTTGCGATTTGCCACGGGCGCCTTTGAAGACGCCGATCTTCGCGCGTCGCTGCAACGCTGGAAACGCGCGCGTTTGCGCGGTCGGATCGAGCGGATCGGCGCCGGCAATCGTGCGAAGAACGAGATCGGTGTCGCGTGCGCTTCGCGCCATCGGGCCGAGCTTGTCGCTGCTCCACATGAGCGCCATCGCGCCATACCGGCTCACGCGCCCAAAAGTCGGGCGAAGCCCGCTCACGCCGCACATCGCAGAGGGCGTAAGAATCGAACCGTTGGTTTCGGAACCGATCGCAAATCCGACGAGACCGGCAGAAGTGGCGGAGCCCGGGCCGCTCGAACTGCCGCCGCTCCAATAATTGCGATTCCACGGCGTACGTCCCGGCCCGGTGAAGGACGCGTCGGCCTGATCGTATCCGAATCCGCCGGCCAGCTCCACCATCGACAGCTTTGCAAGCAACACGGCTCCGGCATTTTTTAGCCGCGACACGATCGTCGCATCGTAGTCAAAGACTTGATGCCGATACGGAGCGGCGCCCCACGTCGTGGGGCCGCCGATCGCAGCAAGCAAATCTTTCACGCCGTATGGAACGCCGTGCAGCGCGCTCTTTCGACTGCCTCGCGCAATCGCAGCATCGGCGGCCTTTGCCTCGCGCAGCGCGCGTTCGTGCAGAATCGTTACGACCGCATTCAGGCCGGGGCCGTAGCGCTCGAGACGGTCGAGATACAACGAGGTGAGTTCGACTGAACTCACCTTCTTCGCGGCAATCATCTCGCCGAGCGCGGTTGCGTCGGCGAACGCGAGATCTTCGTCGGTCACTCCCCCACCTCAAACTGCGGCGACGGCAGATCGCCATTTGCGAGGTCGTGCCTTTTAGGACGTAGCTGACGACGAAGCTCGCCCAACTGATCGACTTGATGCGCGATCGAATCGATCTGTGCATCGGTTAGCTGCGCATCGAAATGTCGCATGCGCAGTGCGAATTCCCGCGCAAACGCCGACGGCGCCGGCGTCGCTTTTGGCGACGGCGACGCCGACGGCGTTTGTGCTTGCGTATTGCTGGTTAGCGCAAGCCCCGCACCGGCAGCCGTGGCTGCGGCAAGGAAGGCTTTACGCGAGCTAGCGACGCTTCTTGACGTAGGTCCCTCCGCCGGTCGGATATACGAGCCCGATTGACAAGTCGCACTGGCCGCTCGATCCGACGAGCGTCGGCGTTTGCGAGGTATTCGAAGGCGGTCCGTCTTCGACGGCCGAGTAATCGAACGAGATCGCTTGGACCTGATAGGTGTCACCGGACGCAATCGACGGTGCCTGTGTCGAAGCACTGTTCTGACAGCCGCTTCCGGTGCACGGACCCAGGAACGGAGGCAGCGTCCACGCCAGCGTACCGGTGCCCGTAACTTCCACCGCGTAGAATAGATCCTTCGTGTCATCGATGATGAACACGACCGTCTCGACGACACCTGCTCCGACGGTTACGGTTCCCGTGAGCCCACCGCCGTTTTCCGTTGCAGAGTTAATTACCGGTGCGGTGAGCGCCGTTGTATTCGTTAGTGCATTGCTCGTAGCCGTAAAGGTCGGCGAGGCACCATTACCCGTCGTGACCTTTACCTTTGCCGTGTACGTACCGGTCACGGGCTTGATCTCAAATGCCGTGAATCCGGGTGAATAACCGGCGAAGCTCGGCGGGAAGGTTCCGTTATTGAAAAACGGCACCACAGGCGGCCCGAGTAAGAAGACGGATTGATTGGCAGCGACCGCCCCAAACGGCTCGGCAAAGAACGGAAGAGTTCCGTCGGGATCGTACGTCGAGTAATATGCAAAGCCGTTGCCCGGCGTTTCGTTGGGAAGACCGGGGATGTAGCCTTGCGAGGAGTAGTTGTCGGAATTGAGCGGCGCAAGTCCGTAGGAGAACGTGCCGGTAAACGTGCCGAGGGTGGTGTCCTCCGCAGTTTGGTTGACGGGGACTTGCGGGGAGCCGCTAATGGTTGCCGTACCGATGTCGACGTTTGCCCCGCCATAAGCGCCTGGGAAACCCGACGGGACCATAAATCCGGCCGGCCCCGTGATCGAGGGAGTATTTGCGAGCGTCGCCGATGCGCCGCTCGGTTGCCTAAACGTCTCGACGACGTTCAAGCCGGTGGTGTCATCCGCGGCATTATAAGCCGTACCGACCGCGATCTGTAATTTGTCCGCGGAGAGGTTGGCTTGCGTGGTCGAAGGCACGGCGCCGCTGTTATTTGTTCCGCCGCACCCGGCAAGGAGCGCCGCCGCGATGACGGCGCTCACGATGCGAGTCTTTTGCATTTACAAGTCCACCTCTAGATCTTCACGGAAATGTAGCCATAGTATATTCGCCCGGTCGAGGTCGGATAGTTCGCGAAAACGCTCGAGTTTCCGAACTGATCCAGACCAACCGGAGTCGCGTACGGCACGTTGTATGCAGTTGCGAGTGTTGAGTAACCGCTGAGCGGGCCGCAAAGTCCGGTCGCTACGATTTGACATCCGCCGTTGATGTACGCACCGCTGTAGATTCGGTTGAAGATGTTATCGACACTGAAACCGAGCGTATAGCGCTTCGACGGTGGCGACCAATCGAGCGTCAGGTTTGCGAAGACATTCGGCGGACTGAGCTTACCGCCGGGCGACGACGTCTCTTGCGTTCCACGCGCCGCCGAAATGTTGGGATCGAGAACCGAACCCGGATTCAGCGGATCGACGTAGTAATTGGGGCCGATTCCCTCCGAGCTCGCGGCGCCGCCGGGAACCTCGTTGGTGTTCGGAATGTTGTACGCCACGCCGTCGAGCATGTCGGCGGTTAGCGTACCGACACCGATCGGATACCCGATGTTATACGCGACCCAGGGATTGATGCGCCAGCCCGACTTCGTCCTAAACGTGAGACCGAGTGTCGTTTGGAACGGCGACACGAAGCCTACGCGATAGACGTTACCGGCCACCGCCGACGCGTACGGGATACTCGGGAAAAAGTCTTCGCTTCCCGAGGTCGGAAGCACCGACGAGAACTCGTTGATATACGAGCCGGTCCACTGGAAGGAGACGCCGTTCGCGACTTCTCTGGTGACATCGAGGTCGACGCCTGTGGCGAACTCCTTGCCAAGATTGGTGGCGAGCGATGGACCCAGCACGACCGAGCCGTTTTGGACGACCGTCGCACCGTTGATGATCAGCGGCTGCGACAAGCTCGCTTCCGTGTTGTATTGATGCCGCGTCCACGGCGCGATGCTGATAGCAACCCCGTTGAGGAAGCCCTTGGTGAACTGGTGCTGCAGCGTCGCCTGGTAGTTATTCGAGGTCATCGGCAGAACCGGCTGGTAGGGCATACCGTCGAAATTCTGCTGTGCCCAATACAACTCTTCGGCGAGGTTGTTACAGCCAACCGCCCAGAGATACTGCCCGCAACTCGCTCCTGCAGTCGGCGCGATCTTCGCATACTGGTCGAAGACCGACGGTACGACGGCATTGACGAGTGCGATCGTGGGTGCTGCCGTGGCGCGCTGGAAGGTTAGACGCAGCGCGGTGTTGCGATCGACCTGCCATGCGAGGCCCACGCGCGGCTCGAGCTCGCTCGGATTTGTCATCTGGCTCGTTACGTTGAACGTCGGAATGTACGGGCACCCAAAGCCAACGTTCGGATTGGTGTTTTCAGTGATCGTTGCCGCGTTATAGAGGAACGTGCAGTTTGAATAGAGCTGTGGCGTCGGGTAGCCGACGTAGTCAAACATCTCTTCACGCACGCCAAGATCCGCATTGACGCGATCGCTGAACGAGATCTTGTCTTCGAGATAGATCGACTGGTCGCGACGGTTGAGCGTCGCACCTTGGTCGAATGGCGGCAACGTCAACTGCGCCGGCGGATTCGTGTATGCCGCATATGCCGAGCCGCAGTTCCCTGTCCCGATTGGACAGGTCGCGGATGGGGGCACGAAAGCATAAGGAGCCGTGTAGTTGTAGAAAAGGTACGACAGCCAGCCATAGCCGATGCTATCGTAGTTATCCTCCGGATGGCGCCACGCGAAATCGTATCCGACCGAGACGAGGTTGTGCTCGTTGAACTGTTTCTCGATCGAGAACGTACCGCCGACGCTGTGACCACCCTGGAATAGATAGGTATCGCCGTCGCCGTAGAAGTTGGCGCCGCCGGCCGGAAAGTCGAACGTGGTGACCGAGTTGACGGAGTAGACGTTCGCCTTCAGGTAGGTCGACGGATTCAAGTTGACGTCGTACTCGATTTTGTACGACTCGTTCGGCTGCCAATACGTCGCCGGTGCGCGATTGGCTTCGGCCAGCGTTTCGAACACGGACGATTGCTCGGGATAGGTACCACTCATTTCGGCCGTCTGTGTCGGTGAGAGGCCGTAGTACGTCCCAATGAGATCGGCCAAGAACGGGTTGCAGCTGGCGAAGCACTGCGTCTTTCCGCCGTAACCCAGGAAGAAATTGTGCTGAGCGACGTCGGCAAAGAGCTGCAGCGTTTGGTTGTTGTTCTTGCCGAAACGGAAGATCAGGTTGTTCATGAACTCGCGATCGGCTTCGAGCAACGTGTTGTTCTGAATGCCGAGCTGGTTCGACGTGTACTGACCGTTCCCGTAGAAGAAGCCGGTCTGCGCGCCTGCGAACGCCGCGTAGTCCGAAATATGTCCGTTAGCGGACGCGTAGCTCATCGCGCCGTTGAAGGCGTGGTAGAACTGGCCACCGCCAAGGGCGCCTTCGAACTGCGTGTATCCGGGATACGTGCCGCGCTGCGCGACGAGGTTAAGTACGCCCGTACCGTTGCTTTGAATCGACGCGTCGCCGACGCCGGGCGTCAGCTGCGCCGACGCGATGCCCGATCCGGGCAGCGCCAACGTGTTCACGAATTGGTTGGTGTAGGCGTCGGTGTACGGAATGCCTTCGAATTCGAAGCCTTCCTCGTTCTCGCGGCCGCCGTGGATGACGGGATAGCCGCTCGAATCGTACTCCGCGCCTGGAAGCGATGTAATCAGGTTCGACTCACTCAAGTTGAAGTCTGAACCCTGCATCTGTTCGATCTGCGAAGCGTTGACCGTGTAGGTGTCGACGGTTTGCTCCGGTTGGAACGCGCTCGCCGTGCTGCGAGCGGTCACGTTTGCAATTGTCCTCAAGCTCTTCGCGATCACCGCGTCAACCGAGAACGTCTGATCGGCAAAGACCGAAACGCCGGTGAATACTTTGCTATCGTATCCGCTCTTTTCGAACGAGGCCGTATACGTGTCCGCAAAGACACCGATGATCGTGTAGAAGCCGTGACTATCGGTTGTTGCGCGATATGTGCCGCTTGGCGATTTGAGGGTCACCGAAACGCCGGGTACCGGCGCGCCTGAACTATCGGTGACGGTTCCTTTAACGACGCCGGTCGTACCGGCGAATGCGGGGGCAGAGATGGTCGCTACAAAGGCCAGTGCCGCTAATGCGGAAACAACGCCTCTAACAACAGCCAACGCACGCCTCCACACGCGAGTAAGCTCCATCGAAGTCTCCCTATTAAATTGTGTGCCGGCTTTTTCGCCGGCGGCCGCTCTCCGGTTAACCTACCTTAACGCATCCTGGTCCAAAATGCCTTCTGCCCGCCACACAGATTTAACGTCACTCGCGGCCTGCCGCAACTAGAAGTTTAGGTTCTTGCGCGGGCTGCGACGGCGGACGCGGTAACGGCGGCGCCGGCATCGACTTGTGGGCGCCAAGTAAGAACGGCAAGAATGCGGCGGCCATTGTAGCGAGCGCGAAGAATCGGGTTGCTTCGACCGCAGAGAGGTTGAGCGCTTCGCTCGTAACCAGCGCGTTCAGCCCTTCGATCGCGTGCGGACCGTGCGTCGCGATGAACGACGCGACCTCAGTTCGACCAAGGGAAATCTGAGACGCGAGCGCCGTTCGCGCCTCGACGTACCCGCGATCGAGCAGCGTTACGGCGAGAGCCGAACCGACCGAAGCTCCAATTTGCTGCGTGAGACGCGTAAGCGCCAACGCCGCCGGGATCGACGCCTGATCGACCGTGCGGAAAAGCACGACGCTGAGCGGCACCCAGATAAAGGCGTAGCCCACGCCGCTAAGCGCTTGGGTTGCCACGAGCGCCTCGAACGGCGTCTGCGTCGTCATCACGAACGTTTGCAGCCACGTCGCGAAACCGGCGACCAGCATGCCGCCCGCCGCGACGTAACGCATGTCCCAGTGAGCCTGCGAAGTGACCCAGGTCGTGATCGGATACAACACGACGAGCGTCCCAGCGCGAACCATCAGCAACATTCCCGCAAGCGTCGTCGTGAAGCCGAGCGATTGCTGCGACCACTGCGGCTGAATGAACACGAGCGCGAAGATTCCGCCGGCCACCCCGAAGTTGATGATGGCGGTTGCCCAAACCGACCGCTGGCGAAAGACGCGAAGGGCGACGCCCGGGTTCCTCGTCCCGTAAAGCTCCCACAAGATGAAGGCGGCCAACGCGACGCATGCGACCACGGCGCACATCACCATCGTGGAGTCGTCGAACCAGCCGTTGCGCTCGCCTTCGTCGAGCAAATACTGCAAAGCGCCCAGGCCCAGCGCGAGCAATCCCACTCCGAAGAAGTCGAAGGGCACGCGACGCGGCGCTTGAGGATCGCGAACGAAGAGCAATACCAGGAGCGTTGCAGCGATGCCCGGCAGCACGTTGACGAAAAACACCCAGCGCCAGGTCAGGTCGTCGGTCAGAACGCCGCCGAGCGTCGGCCCGATCGTGGGTCCGAGCACGACTGCCAGCGCAAAGAGCGATTGGCTCTTCGCGAGATCCTTCGGAGGGAACGTGTCGCGGATGATCTGCTGTGCCGGCACCATGAGGCCCCCACCGAACGCTCCCTGCACGAAGCGCAAGAAGATTTCGGTGTTCGTGTCGTTCGCGAGTCCGCATAAAACGGAAACGGCGGTGAAGCCGGCGATCGAAACCGCGAAGTAGCGCTTGCGGCCGAAGAGCGTCTGAAACCACGGCGAGAGCGGGATGACGATAACGTTCGCAATGATGTAGGCGGTGACGAACCACGCGCCTTCGTCGGTCGAGGCCCCGAGCGCGCCGTCGATGGTCGGCAGCGCGACGTTGACGATCGTGGTGTCGGCGAGCTGCATGAGCGCGGCGAGCATGACCGCCGTGACGACGGCGAAGCGCCGCGTCCCGAACTCGATAACGGTGGACATTAGGCGATGGCCCGGAGGGGCTCGCTTTCCAGAAGGTCGGCGTTCTCGTCGGCGATTTGGCGGAAGAAACGCCAGGCGGACCGTTCGGTTTCGCCGAGGCCAAGCAGGCGTTCCGTGCTTTCGCCGTGTTCGGCGAGCGTCGCGGCTACGCGGGTGAGACGCGCCCACGCCTGTTCGCCGCCGCCTTCGAGGGCGGTACGGTAGGCAGCAGTGGCTTCGCGAGCCTGCTCCCTAAAGGAAGCCGAGAGATCGGCCAAGATGTGCGCGTGACCGCGCAGGGTGTTAAAGGAACGCCGTGCGTCCTGTATGGCGCTAGACGGCTCCCACTCGTCTATAGTAAAATACATCTTGTACTAGAGAATAGTACAAAGGCTATTGTACTGTCAACTCATGCAACAAGAAACTTCCGACGTCGCCGCCCCCCGATCGCACTGGTATCCAGAACGCGAGGACATCACCATTTACGGCGTCCTCGCCGCGCTCAGCGATCCGACGCGACTGACGATCGTGCGCAAGTTGGCGGAACACGAAGAGCAATGTCCGTTCGAGTTCCTCGATATCGCATCGAAGCAGAACCTCACGCACCACCTCAAGGTGCTGCGCGAAGCCGGCCTCATTATGGCGCGCTACGAAGGCCGCAACAAATTCATTTGGCTGCGGCGCGATCTCCTCGACGACATGTTCCCCGGTCTTCTCGACGGATTGCTCAAGGCGGTCCAGTCGAACGAGCGATAACCTCGCGCATCACAACGGCTAAGCACCCTTCGACAGGCTCAGGGTGACACAGTAAGGCAGGCGCGAAGCGCTGCAATCTCTGTCATCGTGAGCGAAGCGTTGCAAGTTTTGTCATCCTGAGCGAAGCGCCGAAGGCGCGAAGTCGAAGGACGACGACGCGTTCGTTCGCCCCTCGTCCTTCGACTACGCTCCCCTTCGACTCGCTGCGCTCGCTCAGGATCGCTCCGCTCAGGATGACAAGATTAGATCACCCTTCGACAGGCTCAGGGTGACACGGTTTGGCTCAGGGTGACACGGACTGGCTCAGGGTGACACGGTTTGGCTCAGGGTGACACCGGTACGCGCGGCATCGTATTAAACGTCAGCTCGCCCGTGATGTCGTTGAATCCGACGCTCACCGTGTCACCGTCGCCGATCTCGCCGCCCAGGATGTGACGGCCGAGGGGCGTTTCCAGCTCCTTCTGAATCGTTCGCTTGAGCGGACGTGCACCATAGCTCGGGTCGTATCCGGCCTTGACCAGATGACGTTTCGCCGCGGTGTCGAGCACCAGCGTGATGCGCCGCTCCGCTAAGCGACGCCGCAGACGCTCGAGCTGCAGATCGACGATCTCCATCAGCTCTTCTTCGGAGAGCGCGTGGAAGACGATCGTTTCATCGACGCGATTGAGAAACTCCGGGCGGAAGTGCGCGCGCAGCTCTTCCATCACGGTTGCACGCATCAACGCCTCTTCCGCGCCGCCGAGGGCTCCTTTGTAGTCGAGGATGCGATGGCTTCCGATGTTCGACGTCATGATGACGATCGTGTTGCGGAAGTCGACGGTGTGACCTTGACCGTCGGTCAAACGTCCGTCGTCGAGAATCTGCAAGAACACGTTGAAGACATCCGGATGCGCCTTCTCGATTTCGTCGAAGAGCACCACGGAATACGGACGGCGGCGCACTGCTTCGGTCAGCTGTCCGCCTTCGTCGTAACCGACGTATCCGGGAGGCGCTCCGAGCATGCGCGCTACGGAATGCCTTTCGCCGTATTCGGACATATCGATGCGAACGAGTGCGCGCTCGTCGTCGAAGAGGTACTCCGCAAGCGCTCGCGCGAGTTCGGTTTTCCCGACGCCGGTAGGGCCAAGGAAGATAAAGGAGCCGATCGGACGATTCGGATCCGACAGTCCCGAGCGCGAACGCAACACCGCCTCCGCGACGGCCGTGACCGCTTCCTTCT
>JASHZC010000237.1 GCA_030042755.1 Vulcanimicrobiota bacterium
GGGGAAGACGGCTGCAATCGAGGTCCGCAAAACCCCCGGCGTCGTGTATACGATCCACGTGACGAAACCGTTTGCGTACACGGCTACGTTTACGACCGACGCCAAGCCCGCGGTACCGAATCCGGCGCTTTCGACGCTGAATGAGCCCTATCGATACGGCGTCCTCGCGGAGCCGTTCCCGGGATCGCTTGGAAGCATGACGTGCTCCAGCGCCGGCGGCTTGAGCGGAACGTGCGCGCTTGCAACGGTGTCGTCGCAGCAGGCTCAATGGCTCTGCGAGGCTCACGTGCGCTTCGTGCGGATCGAATATGTCGCGGGCCAAATACTAGACGACAACACGTCGTTCTATGCCGAGCCCAACTTCTTGCCAGAGGACACGATCATGGATCAGCTGGCGAAGTGCGGTATCACCGAGCTTCCCGCGATCCTCCAATATGCGGCCGGCAACGTGATGACCGACAACAAGAGCGCGAGCCTTCCAATGCAGTTTTCGTCGTCGAGCGACGCAAGCGACACGAAGAAGATTCCCGGGTACGCCGACTTCGCGAAGATCGTCGTCGAACATCTTAAGGCCAAATATCCGCAAATCACCCGCGTGGAGCTCTTCAACGAGCCGAACCTTTCGGGCTGGGGAACGTTTCCCGTCGATGGTGATTATTCGAAGACCGATCAAAGCGGCGTGGAGGCTGCCGTCTACATGAAAGCCGCCTACGCTGCGATCAAGTCGGTGGATCCGGCGATGACCGTCGTCGGCCCGGCACTTTCGGACGGCGGCGGCGGTGTGGTCGACCCCAGAACGTTCTTGAAGGCGATGTTGGGAAATGGCTGCAAGCCCGGCACGTGTTTCGACGTAATATCCGTGCACAACTACGATTGGGAAAACCCAGCGCTCCCTAAGCTGCCATCAGATTCGAATCGTTGGAGCATCTATCAAACGCTACAGGAGATCTTGGCCCAGTATGGGTATCCGGGCGTGCACGCGATGGTCACGGAGTGGGGATTTTCAACGATAGATCAGTCCGATGGATTCGACCCGAACGTGCAAGCAGAATACGTAGCGCTCGGTTTCAATTTGATGCTGCACGATCCCACGCTGGACGGAATCGTATACGTGAACATGTACGGTTCCGGAACCGATTTTTGGTCGGAAACGTCACTTATAAATCAGAACGGAACGCTTAAACCCGGGTATCAAGTATTCAAGACGTTTGCATCGTTCTAGCGGCCCGTGCGTTTTATCGCAGCGTAGTGTGGGCATATTGTCCCAGCAGGCTGCGATAGAAACCAGGCGCGTGTAGTACAAAAAGCCCTCATCTATCCCGGCTAACTGTACATAAGGATAACTAACCGGGGGGCTTAGGCCGTTACCATGACGTTGTTTTCGGAAGGTGAATCGAAATTTGGAACGGACGATACTGCGGGTCCAGCCCGCGTAATCGTCATCTCCAGTCAAGTCATCTTCGCCAAAGCGCTGTGTCAACTGCTTTCGGTCGATCCCGAACTGTCGGTGATTGGGGACGCGGAAAACGTCAGACAGGCTACCTTGCGGCAGCTAATGCCGGATCTCATCGTGCTCGACGTGGACGGCCAGGTGCTGGCAATGGACGAAGCGATTGAAATTTGCAGGCAGGAAGTGCCGCAAGCACAACTCTGCTTGCTCTCAGCGCAGCTGCAACCCGAGGTTTTGCAACGCGGCCTTTCGATCGGCGCAAACGGCTACATCATCAAGGACGTGTCGCCCGACGAACTGACGCGAGCGCTCAAGATCATCGCGCGCGGCGGAACGTACGTCGATCCGCGCATCGCAGGCGAAGTTCTGCGGCGCCGGGCCACATCGAAGCGCCGCTACCCGATGTTCGAACTGACCGCGCGCGAACACGAGGTCGTGCGCCTCATCGCGCAAGGCCTCTCGAACAGAGAGATCAGCGAACGGCTAAACGTTTCGGACAAGACCGTGAAGAACCACGTTAGCCACATCTTTTCGAAACTGAACATCGGCACGCGCTCGCAGGCCGCCGTACACGCCGTGCGCGCCGGCCTGATTTAAGGCGAACGTCCGAGCGAAGCTCCCGCCGCTTCCGAGCCAAATACTGCGTCGTACATCGTTCTCGCAAACCGTTGCATCGAGAATCGCTCGGCGTTGCGCCGAATCGCCGCCGGATCGAAGTGCATGCGTTCGAACTCTACGATGGCTGCTGCGAAGGCTTGCGGCGTCTGTTCGTTAACGAGCAGTCCGATAACCCCAGGCACGATCGTTTCGAGTGCGCCGCCTTTCCCGTACGCGATAACCGGCCGGCCGCATGCCATCATCTCGACCGGCGTCATGCCGAAGTCCTCGTACGCGGGGAAGAGCAAAGCCTTGGCGCGCCTCATCAGGCTGACGAGATCTGCGTTATCTACCACGCCGAGTTGTTGAACGTGCGCAGCATCGTAACGTGCGCAGCGGGTTCCGGTTACTATCAGCTTGCGCTTGGCCAAGCGGGTCGCTTCTACTGCGACGTCGATCCGTTTGTAAGGAACGTCTCGGGAGGCGACGAGATAATAGTCTTCGACCCGGTCGCCTCCCGGTGTAAATAGGTCGAGCGTGCACGGCGAATAGACCACGTCTGCGTCGCGACCGTAGTGCTTGCGGATGCGTTCGCGCGTCACGAGGCTGTTGGCCATGAACGTGTCCACGCGGACGGCCGTCAGTACGTCCCATTGGCGGAGATCGTGCATGACGTGCGCTGCGAGGGGCCGGGCAAGCGCGGGCAACGAGCGCAGTTCTTCGAATGGCCGCTCCCATAGCGCGCGCATCGGCGTGTGGCAATAGCAAATGTGGCGCTGCGATGCGGTGCGCAGGACGCCCTTAGCGGCGGTGTGATGCGACGAGACGATCACGTCGTACTGCGACAGATCGAAACTCTCGATCGCCGCCGGGAAGAGCGGTAAGAACCAGCGATGATGTGAAACGGCGCTCGGAATCCTTTGGAGGAACGATGGGATCACGCGATCCGCTATCGACGCCGGGCCGGTTTTCGCCGAATAGAGAATCGCAAATACCGGGGCGTCGGGAAAGAGCCGCGCCAGGTGTTCGACGAAGCGCTCGGCACCGCCACGTTGCACGAGCGGATCGGAGACGATAGCGACGCGCGGTTTCGAAGAGTTCACGGTTGCGGCCTAGGCTGCCGCGCTGAGCGAACGATCGAGGGAGTGATGCAGCACCTCGGCAGCTCGGTCCAGAGAGTACACGTCATGCGCTCGTGCGAGCCCTCGCGCAATGAGATCGCCGCGATAAACGGGATCGAGGGCGCGCGCGATGCATTGCGCGAGCTCGTCGACGTTTTCTTCCGCGAAGATCAACCCGCCGTCACCGGCGGTCTCGGGTATCCCGCCGCTGGAACTGCCGACCACCGGAACGCCCTGCGCGATCGCTTCGATCGGGACGCGTCCCACTTGTTCTTTCCAGAAATGCGTCGTGCGCGAAGGAAGCGTGCACACGTCGAGCGCGCCGATGACCCGTATAGCCTCTTCGGGTGCGAGATTCCCGAGGAAGTGCGCGCGATCGCGAACGTCCAGCTTCGCCGCGAGCGCCTCTAGCGGACCACGTTCCGGTCCGTCGCCGCCGATCACGACATGCACGCCGGGCAAAGGTCGCATCGCGCGCAACAACAGGTCGACACCTTTCTCCGGCACGAGGCGACCGACAAATCCGACTGCGGGCCTGCCGAATGCGTAGCGCGCCGCGATCTCTTGGCGCTCGTCTGGGGTGGACGGGCGAAGATCGTAGGCGAACCGCATGATGAACGTCGGACCACCATAGCCACGCTTGCGAATGACGTCCTCGCATTCATTGCTCGAGGCGACGCATGCGCCTGCTCGAGAGAAAACGTAGTGCTGAATGAAGTTAAACGGCGGCGGATACCGCTTCAGAATGTTCTGAAGCGAGAGGATGACAAAGCCGGCACGATGTTTATGCGCGGCGATCGCGCACTGAAGAGCCATGAGCCCCGGTGGATCTTCGTCGAGGTAAATCGCGCTCGGCGAATCAGGATCGAGCAAATCGTCGATACCGGGCCACAAAGCGTAGAGATTCGTGTGCGTCCTACCGATCCGCTTGCGAACGACAACGCGCAGTGGTGAGTCCGGGGGCTCGGCCTCGGCGTGAAGGACGCCGCCCAAAACGCTGTACCAGCGATCGGGTATGACAACCGTGACGTTGACCCCGCGCGAAGCCAATCGACGATACACCTGCCGATTCGCTGCGCGAACGGCGGCATGGCTAACAATGACCGCGTTCATCTCTCATGATAGTAGCAGTCCCTGCATGGGTAGCTCGGCCTGGGACGGTCGTACTATGGAAAGCCCGTCGACGCGTGCTACCATCGGGCAAGTATGGGAGCGATAAGCAAAGCTAAACTGCAGGCCATCTGCGTGCAACTTGGGAGACGGTGTTCGCCCAAGCTGCTTGCGTCGATCGAGAGCGCCTTGAACTACGTCGAAACCGGAAGCTGGTTTGCGCACGAAGGCTTCGAGCCGCGCATCGTGCCGACTCACTGGGCCGTACAGGACGAGATCATCAAGCGCATCGCAGAACGTCGCGTGCTCTATCTCGAGTTCGGCGTCTGGCAAGGCGAAACGATGCGGTACTGGTCGCAGCGGTTAACGAATCCCCGTTCGGAATTGCACGGCTTCGATAGCTTCGAGGGCCTGCCCGACAATTGGGGCAAGTTCGAAAAGGGGACCTTTTCGACGAACGGGCATCTTCCCGAGATCGCCGACGAGCGCGTCCGATTTTTTAAAGGCTGGTTCGAGGAGACGCTGCCCGGCTACGAATTGCCGCCTCATGACACGCTCGTGATTAACATTGATTCGGACCTCTACATGTCGGCTAGATACGTGCTCAAAATGCTGCGTGAAGCGATTCTTCCAGGCACCTACCTCTACTTCGATGAGCTCTGCGTGCGCCAAGATGAACTGCGTGCGTTCAGAGAATTTCTGAGCGATACGGGCATGAAGTTCAGGGCGGTTGCAGCAGTGCCATCGCTGCGAGCCGCTGCTTTCAGCCGCGTCGGCTAGACGAGCCGTTCACACCCACGTATGGCGGCTTGAGACCCAACTGCACGCGCCGCGTTCCTCAAACTGAAAATCGACCACACGGACGCCACGTTCCACCATGGCCTCGCGAACCCGCGTCCGCCGGTTGAACGGCACGAACAACAAGACGTGACCGCCGCCACCGGCGCCGAGAAGCTTCCCACCTAGGGCACCGGCTTTGCGCGCATCAGCATAGAGTTCTTCGATCGTATCGTTGCTTATGCTCGCCGCAAGGTTGCGCTTCATTTTCCATGCGTGATCGAGAAGGTCGCCAAAATCGGAATAGCGACCCTTCAAGAGCGACGTTTTCAAGGCGAGGGCGAGCGCCTTGAGCTCGCTGAGGCTCGACATGACTTCCGGATCCTCGCGCACGACGTTCGAGGTTTGCTCTTTGAGAATTGTTCCGGAGAAACGCGTCGCGCCCGTGTAGCAGAGGAGCAGATGCATGTGCAGCTCGGCGACGGCGTCCTCATCCAAACGCAGAGGTGTTACACATACGCCGTCCTTCGAGAATTCGATGAAGTTAAAGCCTCCAAATGCGGCAGCATATTGATCCTGCATGCCGCCCACAATGCCGAGGTCGTTACGCTCGACGTCATATGCCAGTTCGGCTTTTTCGTAGCGCGACAGCGTGATGCCAAGCCGGCGGCTCAAGGCTTCGATGAGCGCAACGATCATCGTTGAGGAGGAACCAAGTCCGCTTCCCGGCGGGGCATCTGCCATGATGCAGCAGTCCAATCCGCTGATCGAGAAACGGCGGACGATTGCCTCGGCGAGATCCATTTTTCCTTGAAGCGCGTTTCTAGCAACCGGTTCAAAAACGGCGTCGACGCCCTGTTCGTCGCAGGTAACGTGAACGTACTCGCTCTGAGTATCGCGAATGGAAACGTACGCATACTTGTCGATCGTCGTCGAAAGCACGCAGCCGCCGAAACGCTCGGGATACGGTGGAACGTCGGTACCGCCGCCGGCAAAGCTGATCCGTAATGGCGCCCTGCCGCGCACGACGGTTAATTCACTCGGCGCGATTTTAGGCGGGTCCGACTGCAGCACGTTCGCTCTCCCTTAGACGTACGTATTCCTGTTCGACCAGATCGCAGATAATGTGGCCGAGCGTGACATGGATCTCCTGAATGATTGCGGCATAGCCGCTCGGCCCAACGAGCACGATATCCGCGACCTCCGCCACGCGGCCGCCGTTATTGCCCGTAAAGGCTACGGTTACGGCGCCGCATTCTTTCGCCTTCTCCAAGCCTTTGACGACGTTCTCAGAATTGCCACTCGTCGTAATGCCGACGACGACGTCGCCGGGGCGTACGAACCCTTCGATTTGGCGAGAGAACACCTGGTCGTATCCAAAGTCGTTTGCGATCGCGGTCAAAGCCGACGTGTTGACGGTGAGCGCTTCCGAGGGCAGGGCGCGTCGCTCGCGCAAAAAACGGCCGCTAAGTTCGGCAGCCATATGCTGGGCGTCGGCAGCGCTCCCACCATTGCCCATCCAGAAGACCGTATTCCCGCCGGAGATTGCCGCGCTCATCGCCGCCACGATGTCGGCAACGGGCCTCTCGTAGCGAGCCGCATCAAGCAGGCCGCGGCGATCCGCAATGAGTTCGGCAAACGGACGGTTTATTGCGCCAAAATCGCTCATCAGTATGATCCTAGCCGGAAAGAGGCTTTGCGGTCAGTATCTGAATGCGCCACCCGGACGTAATGCGTTCTTACCCATTTCGCGTAGGAACAATTGCCCATAGATTCTGTAGCCGCTCGTATGACGACGTGGGCGCTCGAGGGGCCCTACACTACTGATGTGCGCATGCTTCTCGTATGTCCCAATTTACCTCCGAGCATGGAAGCGTGCGGCGATGGCACAGATCGCTTGGCTCGTGAGTATCTCGCGCGTGGCGATGAGATACTCGTCCTCACCGACGAGAAGTCGGAGCGCGAACGCCCCTATCGCGCCGTTTCCGTAGGACGTACGTTCGACAAACAAGGTGCTCGCCGCGGGATTGCGTGTGCTCTGAATTTCAATCCTGAGGCAGCGCTGATACAATACACGCCGTTTCTCTATTCGCCGCGATCGGCGTTCCCGATGCTGGTTGCACGCGCGCTAAGACAAGCTGGTATTCCAACAAGCATCTTCGCGCACGAATGCTTTTATCCAAACGATAGTCCGGCCGTGCGCAGCGCGCTCAAAGGCCGGTATTTGCAACTACGCGACCGCATGGTGCTGGGAGCAGCCGACGCAATCTTCGTGCCAAATGCGGAAAAGCGAACGCGCGTTCTCGCGCACATGCCGGGCGCTAACGTTCACGTGCTTCCGGTCGCGGCCAACGTGGAGCCGGCCGTGGTCGTGCGTCGGCGCATTCCTGCTCCTACATTTCGCTTGCTCGCATTCGGCGTCGTCATGCCGCGCAGGCGCCTCGAACTACTCATCGAGGCTATCGTGACGCTAACGCAATGTAACGTGGACGTGAATCTCACAATCGCCGGAAGAATCTGGGACGAATCGTACGCGGCAGCTTGCGAGCGGCTCTGCGGGCGCCTCGGGATCTCGGACCGCGTTACGATGACCGGAGCGCTTTCAAACGAACGGCTATCCGACGCATTCGCAGATCACGACCTTTTCTTACATGCAGCTGAGGAAGGCGCGATCTCCAGTGCAGGGAGCCTGCTCGCTGCGCTAGCGCATGGTATTCCGATCGTCGCCGTTCGTACCGAGCGCGACGACGCGTGCTTTGCCAGGGGTATCACATTT
>JASHZC010000238.1 GCA_030042755.1 Vulcanimicrobiota bacterium
CTCCTTGACGGAAATGACATTTACGCGGGCAACATCGATCCCGTCACGGTGCGGCACCGCATCGGTATGGTGTTCCAGCGTCCGAATCCGTTTCCCAAGACGATTTTCGAGAACGTCGTCTACGGCCCGAAGATCCACGGCGAACGCAACCGCAAGTCACTGATGGAAATCTGCGAGAAGAGTTTGCGCGGCGCAGCACTGTGGGACGAAGTGAAGGATCGCCTCGACCGGTCGGCACTCGATCTCTCCGGAGGTCAGCAGCAGCGTTTGTGCATCGCGCGCTGTCTTGCCGTCGATCCCGAAGTGCTGCTCATGGACGAGCCGGCATCGGCGCTCGATCCGATCGCAACGAGCAAGATCGAAGACTTGATCGATGAACTGAAAAAAGAGTATACCGTGGTCATCGTCACACATTCGATGCAGCAGGCGGCGCGCATCAGCGATTTCACGACGTTCTTCCTCATGGGCGAATTGATCGAGTCAGATACGACGTCGACGATTTTCACCAAGCCCAAAGACAAACGTACCGAGGACTATATCACCGGTCGTTACGGCTAACGGCCTACGGTAATAGGCCGCAGTTAAACCCCTGTTAAGTGAGACTTAACTTGCTCCATGTAGCATGGGGCAGTTACTAGTATTCCCGTGCACTTCATCTAGGGGAGCATTTTTTCGTGTTGAGTAAGATCGTACGCATCGGTTTGTCCGTTGCGGCGATGGCTTTGGTGGCTTCGACCTGCGCGCTGGCGGAAACAACGGCAGCACCAGCAAGCGTGTCGATCACGGTCGCGCAAACCACGCCGGCGGACTTCGGTTCCCCGCCATCGGGGCAAGTACCGATTCTTTATAACGACCGTCACGTCTATGCAAAACCGAATGTCTTGAAGCAGGGCCGCGTGCTCGCAGCGCTCGTGCGTAACGGAACGGTTCTCATTCCGCTACGCTCGATGTTCGAGCAAATGGGGGCGACGGTTTCCTACGATCCCGTCAGCAAAACGGCTGACGTCAGCAAAGAGGGCGCCGATGTGAAGGTGACGGTCGGTCAGCCCGAGGTCGTGATCAACGGCGAATCGCGTCCGTTAGACGTTGCACCGATCGTGTACAAGGGTCAGGTGCTGGTCCCCATTCGTGTGATTTCCGAAGGTATGGGCGCCTTCGTCCAGTGGGTGCCCGATCAACGCGTCGTTGTCGTGCGTTATCTGCCGGCCACGCCGCCTCCACCGCCCGCGACGGAAGCGCCTCCGCCGCCGCCGACCGCTGCGCCGGCGCCGACCGCGGCTCCGACGGCACCGCCATTACCAAATCCGTTTACGTATCGTGGTTACGTTCGTGCCTACGATTTTTACCGGCAGAATGCGTACAGCGCGTACGGCAAAGCCGGCCCGGGCAGCAAAGCAAACCAGAACTCCGAGAACAATGCGATCAGCCTGCACGGCGATTATACGTTCCAACCCACCGGACTTTCGATCGGCGCTTCGTACCTCTATGCAAACCCGCTCAACGACTGTGCCGATCCGAGCAAACACGCGTCGACTGTTGGACCACCTTGTGGAACCAAGAGCGAACCGCCGGGCCTTAATCCCGACGACACGCTGCCGGGCTTCGAATTGAGTACGCTGTACGAAGCCTACCTTCAATACAAGGCCAACGGTTGGTACTTCAAAGGCGGCAATCAAGTGATCAACACGCCGTGGGCTCCGTCGTCGGATTCTCGTCTGAAGCCGGTGGCGTACCAGGGTGCCGACGCATCGTACACGCTGGCATCGGATTGGACGCTCGAAGCAGCGGACTTCTGGCAATGGGAATGCCGCACGTGTTCCGACTTCGATCGCGGCACGCTGCTGACGGCGATCAATCCTGGCGGTTATACGTACTCCGGTGCCAGCGGCTATCCGACCAACTTCTACAATCCAACCGAGACGACGTACGACAACAACGGATTCGAATACGGGCGATTGGGCTATGCCGGTCCGGCGAGCGCTCCGCTCGCGGCAAACGCATACTACTATGCATTCTCCGACATTGCGACTGCGTGGTGGTTCGATGCAAAGTACCCGTTCGCAGGGCCACTGCGGCCCTTCATCGCTGCGCAAGGCGGCGTCGAGCGCAATGCCGGCGAGTCGCTTCTCGGAACCATCAACTCCGAGATCCTCGGTCTGCAGGTCGGTTTCAATCCGCTACACGACGTCACGTTAACGGGCGGATTCGATACGATTCCGATCAAGACGGCCACGATCGTACTGCCGACAGGATTCAAGTGCAGCAAGACGCACACGATCAGTTCGCCGTCCGGTTTCAAGGGCGATCTGCCGTACTTTCTTCCGACGAGCGGAACCGGCAATTGTTCGCCGGCAGCCGGCGGTTTGACCAATATCTACTATGGCGGCTGGGCCAGCCCGTACACGGATACGTACGCAACGGATCCGCTGTTCACCACCAGCGGCACGCAAGGTATGGTCGATCGCCGCAGTCCGGGCACATCGTTCAAAGTCGCTGCGACGTTCACGTCGGACAACAAACAGTTCGTGCTGATGCTCGCGCAGTCGTACTACGACTATAACAACGGCGCGTACGCGCAAAGCACGACCGGAACGGACGTCGACACACAATACTTCTTCAGTCACATTCCGAAGTCGGGTCCGTATAAAGGGTTTGACGTCCGCATCCGGCTCTTCAGCCGTTCCGAGACGACCTTCCCTGGCGGTTCCGCGGTCGGCTTATTCAAGTACAGCCGCTTCCAAGCCGAGTACAACTTCTAGCACCGAGTCATCGCGTCGCTATCGCAGAAAGGGTCCGCGCGCCAGGCGCGGGCCCTTTTTTGTTCAATACTTGGGGCCGTCATGCCGACGATGAAAGCGCTTTCCAAGCTCCACCGCGACGCTGGGTTCACGCTGCACGACGTTCCGGTGCCAACGATCGGTCCGACCGACGTGCTGATCCGTGTCGAGAAGGCGGGCATTTGTGGAACC
>JASHZC010000239.1 GCA_030042755.1 Vulcanimicrobiota bacterium
TCTCATCGTGGAGGCCGAAAAGTTTGTCATCCGTTCGTCCGCAGGGCTGCGACGGGCGATCACCGAGGTGGAAGCCGGCACATAGCGTTGTCATTCGGCGAGATACGCTGCGGAACGCCAGGAGTGATGCGCGAGCGCTTCAAGCCGTCGCACCGTGTCGACGCGAGCTATCGCCTCGTCTGCACTGAGGGCTCCGCTCGCCACCGAGCCGAGCGTCACTTTACGGTGTGCCTGCTGCAACTCGTCAAGCGTCTTCGCGCAGCGTTCAAGTTGCGTCATTGCATCGAGCGCATCGGCCGGCGCAATCGGATCGGGCGCGTCGGGAAGAGCGCCGACCTCATCGGCTATCACGACCGTGTTACGCATCGCCTCCGCGCATAACTCTGCGGCTCGTACGTCTTCAGATCCAATGGGCAACGACCCAAATTCGCTCGTATCGCCCGCGACCTCGGCGATGCGAGACGCGTGGTCGAGGGCGTGCATCGTGCGCGTGAGTCGCTCTTGCTCCTCTTCCGATTCGGGTGGGCCGCTCGCGTCCGAGATGAATTCCTGCGCTTGGCGCAGTGCGTCGCCGGCCTCCGTTAACGATACGGCACTATTCTTGCCGCGAACGGGTGCCCCATTATTTGCCGGCGTCAACGCTTCTCCAATATACCCGCACATCGCACCCAGCGAGCGCGCAACCGTTCGACGCACGGCTTCCTCCGCCGCGAGCGGCGTCAGAAGCGCTGCGGGGTCGAGACAACGCGTAAGCGGCGACCCGCGGTCGGGAAGAATTCGCTCGACGAATCGAGTGAATCTCTGAATCAGCGGCAGGAGAACCGCAACGCCGACGACGTTGTACGCGGTGTGATACGCGGCTATGAGCGTCACGTCATCGATGGTTCTCGACATATGAACGAGCAGAGGAATGGTGACTGGAAAGAGCACCAGTGCGATCGCTGCCGCAATCAGCTTGAATAAGATATAGGCGAGGGCCAATCGCTTCGCGGTCCTGCTTGCGCCGATTGCTGCTAACGCCGAACTCGTTGCCGTGCCGATGTTCTGCCCGATGATGAGCGCGCAGGCTTGATCGAGCCCTACGGCGCCCGCGTACTGCGCCGACAGCGTTACCGCAACGGCAGCTGTCGACGATTGCATCACCGCCGTCATCGCGAGTCCAACGACGATCAATATCAGCACGCCCAGCAAGCTCGACCACCAGCTGACGCCCGGGGCAAAAACGGCGGGAAGGTTGGATGGGTGCAACTGTTCCGCCAATCCGCCCATCCCTTGCTGCAACGTCGTCAACCCAAAGAGCACGAGTGCAAACCCCGCGAGCGATGCCCCCGCTGCAGACAAACGTCCACGCCCCAGCAGCATGATCAACGCGCCGACGAAGATCATCGGTAATGCCGCGGCGGTTAGCGAAACACGAACGCCGATGAGTGCGATGAGCCAGCTCGTTCCCGTCGTGCCGATGTTCGCGCCGAAAACCAGCGCCAAGCCTTGAGAAAAGGTGAGTAATCCTGCACTCACAAGGCCGATGGTCGTCATCGTCGTCGCACTCGACGACTGCACGATAAGTGTAACGAATGCTCCCCAAAACGTACCCGATAACGGAGTCGCTGCTGCTTTACTCAGCGTCGTGCGCAAGGCCGAGCCCGCCAAAGCCTTGAGGCCATTGGTCATTATGCTCATGCCGAGCAAAAACAGGCCCACGCCGCCGAGAACCGCGATCGTCGTCGACACGCGTTACGTCTCGCCGGTCAGCGCCGCACGCATCGTCGCCAGTTCCTTCTTCTTTTCGTCGTCGACCTTTGGGTAAGTGAGATCGAGCTGCTCTACTGCTTCGACGATTGCCGCAGCGACAACGAGCCGCGTAAACCATTTGTTGTCGGCCGGTACTACGAACCAAGGCGCGTGTTCGCATGCGGTGGCACGAATGGCTCCTTCGTACGCGCGCATGTAGTCGCCCCAAAACGTACGCTCCCGAACGTCCGAAGCAGAGAACTTCCAGTTTTTTTCCGGAGTATCGAGCCGCTTCATAAAGCGCTTCTTTTGTTCTTCGAGCGACACGTGCAGGAAGAATTTGAGAATAATGAATCCCTGACGATTGAGGTAGCTCTCGAAATGCGCGATATCGCCAAGACGTTGGTCCCATATGCGCTGCCCAACGAGCGCCGGAGGCAGCTTCTGCTGCTTGAGGATCTCATCGTGCACGCGTACGATCAGGACTTCTTCGTAATAGGAGCGGTTGAATATCCCAATCCTCCCGCGTTCCGGCAAGCGCGTGGCGTATCGCCACATGAAGTCGTGGTTGAGGTCTTCTTGTGACGGCTGCTTAAACGAGAAAACTTGGCAGCCCTGAGGATTTACGCGTGACATGACGTGCTTGATCGTGCTGTCCTTGCCAGCTGCATCCATCGCCTGAAAGATGAGCAGCAGCGACCAGCGGTCCTGGGCGTAAAGCATGTCCTGCTCTTGGGCGAGCCACTCGCTGCCTTGTTGCAGCAATACGGACGCCTCGCCCTTGTCCAGCTTCAGCCCGCACGTGTCGCCGGGATCGTAGTTTTTTAGATGAAAGCGCTCGCCGTCGGTGATGCGGAACGGCTCAACGTATTTCTGAATGCGATCGAGAATCTCGTTTCGCGGCATAGAGTCACCGCTAACGTGGAGACGGCGGCGGCGAGGGTGATGGCGCATATTCCACGTCAACCTCGGCCGCGTCCGTGCGCGTATCGGGTGGTTGGAGGGTGAATGAAATCGCCATGGTTTCATGCTCCCATTCCGGCTTATACGACGTGGCACTTTGTGC
>JASHZC010000240.1 GCA_030042755.1 Vulcanimicrobiota bacterium
TTAGCCTACGCAACCGGACGCGGGTACGACTCGCGCTTGATCGCCTTCCTGAATCGGCTAGTCGCGCGAGCGCATGCATACGTCTATGGCGGAGCTGCGACAACGGGGTGGCAGCGCATTGCGTACTTCTATCGCGAGGGTTTTCCGCGTGAGTTCCGGCGGTCGATCGGATTCATCGCGATCTGCACGGCAATCACGGTCGCCGCCGCCGTGATCTCATACGTTCTGATACGCCTGCATCCGGGCGATGCCTACGCTATCTTACCGGAGCAGCTGATTCCAAACACCATCAAGAAGAGCTTGCACGATTCGAACTTCGCGTTCGATCCGTCGTCCTCACCCGAGATGGCGACGGCGATCATCGCCAACAACGTGCGCGTTGCGGTCCTTGCGTTTGCAGGGTGCGTTACCCTAGGAGTCGTCACGTTGCAGATCATTCTTATGAATGGCTTGATGCTCGGGGGCGTCGGCGCGCTCTTTACCAATGCGGGATTCGGACCCGATTTCTGGGCAACGGTAGCGCCACACGGCGTGATCGAGCTGACCGCGATTCAAATCGCCGGAGGCGCCGGGCTGTTGATCAGCGCGGGTATTTTGCTGCCCGGCCGCATGCGTAGGCGCGATGCCATCGCGGCTGCGGCGCGTCGCGCGGGCGTACTTATCGCCGGCGTCGCCTCGATGCTCGTCGTCGCCGGTACGATTGAGGGCTTCTTCTCGCCGCTGCGCCTTCCGGCGCACGATCGCATTGCCGTCGGCGCGTTAACCGCGGTGTTGCTCGTTGCATATTTCGGATTTGCCGGCCGGGCTCCCGAACGGTCTACAGAAGACCGCGCGACTTGATGCGCAGGTATTCATCGATCGCGGCGATCGAGAGTTTCGCGGCCGGAACGTCGATCACGATCAAGCCGGTGCGTTGAAGCGTGCGTGCCGCCAGGGCACGCTCGGTTTCCAGGCCAAGCGCGACGTCAACCTGATAGGCCTCGTCGACCGTTCGCGGCGTGCGCGCAAGCGTTCCGCTCACCGCTGCATCGTTCATGAAGATGCAGAGCACGACGTTTCGCTTGGCAAGAGAACCGAGCTCGGCTAGCACCGCGCTTTGTGCAACCGGATCGATCACATCGGTGAAAAACACGATCAGCGTTCGCCGGTGAACGTGCGAACGAAGATATGCGAACGCTCGCGCGTAATCGGATTCCTCGAACCTCGGTTCCACGTCGCAGAGCGCGTCGGCAAGCGCATGCACCGACGCGGCTGTCGAGCGGGGTGCGCGCGCAACCAGAATACGCTGCGCGAATGCTACGACGCCGACGCGATCGCTCGCAAGCGAAGCGATCGAGGCGAGCGAGAGGCCCGCGGTGACGGCATAGTCGAGCTTACGCTGATCGCCGATTCGCGCCGTCATCAAACGCCCGCAGTCGATCAGCAGCATCACGTCCTGACTACGCTCGACCTCGCGTTGCACGACCATCAGCTTGCCGCGCCGCGCCGTCGCCTTCCAATCGATCGAACGGAACGCGTCGCCATCGGCATAGTCGCGCACGCTTTCGAATTCCGTCCCTGCTCCGCGTAAACGCATGCGCCGAAGTCCCGCTTCGATGAGGCGATTGCGCACGTGGAGCGAGCCGTACCGCTCGACGGCCGATAGGTCGGGATAGACGCGTATCGCTTCGCGCGCGTCGATCGCCGTCCGCCGCCGAACGAGTCCGAGGCTCGTTTCGAACCAGAGAAATATGCGCGTGAAAGCGTCGCTGCCGCGGTCGACCGGCAATGCCATGGCTCCAACCGTAACGATGCTGCGCGGCGGGACGAGCGCGATAAGATCTTCGTCGCCGAGATCGAGCGTGCGAAGGGGAGCCTCGACGACACCGACACGCAGAGCGGAGCGCGAACGATTTTCGATGGTGTAGCCTATGTCGGCCGTACGGCGTAGCGAAAGGTGGGCCGGCAACTCGCGGGCGACGCGCGGGGCGGGAAGCGAGAGAGCGAGCATCGCATCGGCAAGCGTCGCCGCGATCAGCAACGCACCGAGTGCAACGCCGAGCGGAACGAAGACCGCGACGCCGGGCGAGCACGCGAGCACCACAGCAACCGCAGCGAGCGCCCAAAGCGCCCGCGCCGAGAACCAGAGCGGTAAGTAGAATCGTCTACGCACGAGGGACGGGCACGCTTGCCAAAACCTCGGCAAGGACCGAGGCCGAAGTCGCTCCCTCGATCTCGGCTTCCGGTTGCACGATCAGCCGATGCGCGAGGACCGGTTGCGCAACGTCCTTGACGTCGTCGGGCGTCGCGTAGTCGCGACCATCGATTGCGGCCGCAGCTTGCGCTGCAACCAGAAGCGTTACGGCCGCGCGAGGCGACGCGCCGAGCGAGAGTTTGGGAGTCGTTCGCGTCGCATCTGCGATAGCATAGACGTACGCCTGGACCTCGGGCGCGACGTGAATCGATCGAACCGCGATTTGCGCGGCGAGAATTTCGGCGGCACTCGAAACTGCAGAAATTCCCGCGATTTGCATCGCACGCGAATCGAATCCCGAAGCGACGCGCCCGAGCAAATCCAATTCTTGATCTTTGGCCGGATACGACGTTACGACTTTGACCGTAAACCGGTCGAGCTGCGCTTCCGGCAGCGGATAGGTTCCTTCATATTCGATCGGATTTTGCGTCGCGCACACGATGAATGGTTGCGGCAGCACGATTGGCGTGCCATCGATCGTCACGCGTCCTTCTTCCATGGCTTCGAGCAGTGCCGCTTGTGTCTTGGGCGGCGTTCGATTGATTTCGTCTGCGAGGACGACATTCGCGTCGATTGGTCCTGGACGGACGCTAAACGTTGCACTTTGCTGATTGAAGACGGTCGTTCCGATGACGTCGGACGGCATCAAATCCGGCGTGAACTGGATGCGGCGAAACGGCAAGCCCAAAGCGGCGGCAAACGCGCGCACCGCGAGCGTCTTGCCGGTTCCGGGAACGCCTTCGATCAACGCGTGGCCGCGCGAGAGAAGCGCAACCAATAAACCGAACGTCACGCGCTCGCCGCCGACGACCGCCGTGGCGACGGCGTCGCGAACGCGCGCCGCAAGCTCAGCGACGCTGGGAGAAGGGTTCACGCGCGCTCCTTTCGCAGGTTGATGTAGATTGTAGCCGCCCGCAGCACGAGTTCGCCGCTGGGGTGCGGCATAGCCGCAAGCTCGCGCAGTTCTTTCGAACTCGGAAACGCTCGCGCAAAGCGTTCGAGCGCCGCGGTCGCGGCGTTTGCGCGGCGAAGCAACGACGCCATCGATGCAACGTAATCGGACGAATCGCGATCCTGTGGTGGGTCGTGCGCGATCGGCGGTGCGAAGCGGACGTTGGCATCGATAAGAGCCAGCACCACCGCGACCAGCGCTAACACCACCGCGGCGTGTACGGCGGGCGGAAGGACCGACCAGAGCGATTTCGTCGTGTCGTACCCTTGCAGGTGCTCGTCGAAGGCGACTAGCCCTTTGCCGGCAACCGCGCGATAGACGTCGAGCGCACGCTCGGGGTTTTTGCTGAGGGCAAGATTCGTATATTTCGTCACGTCGAAATATTCTACGCGTCCGGATTTCTTCAATCCGTTGATCGTTCCGAATGCGACCACCGTGCCGCCACGCTGCGTAAATTGCGTGAGGCGCTTGACGTCGGTGGGATCGTAGGCAATGAATGGCTGGATCGGTAAGGCGCTGGGAATGACTTGCGCCGTTGCCACGAGCACGCGCACGCGCGGATCGAGGAGCCCGAGCGGAGCTTCCAATCGCGTCACCGGAACGTTCTCGCTTTGCAAGACGTCGTAGATAGCGCGATACCCGTTCGGACCGGTATCGAAGGATGAGTACGTAGACGGTGGCGCCGAGGCGGACGCAATCGCCAGCGCAACCACGAGCGCGACGACCATCGCCAGCACGAGACTTTCAACGACGCGTATCCTCATGTTCCGGCGCTCGCCGCGAGCCGGTCGTACGCCGCTCGCGCGCGACGCCAGGCGGCCTCGTCGACCGGCGTCTGCGCGTAGGCCGCGCTCGTATACAAGCGCGCGACCTCGACAAAGGCCGGCTCGAGACCGCCGGCGCGCTCGTGCAGCGCCTGGCGCAATTCGTTCACGGTTGCCGACCGTTCGTCGTGCACGATCCCGCGGAGATCGAGCAGCGTTACCATTGCCATGAAAAGCGTACGGACGGCACGCGCGTAATCACCGCCTTCCGCCGCCTGCACGGCCGATGCTGCGAGCGCGTGCGCGCTCCGTACCGGGCCGATCTCCACGGCGCGCGCGCGTCGCGTACGCTCGAGTTGAACTTGCGTGAGGAGATGCGCGCACAGCGCTGCAATCACCAGCGCACATGCAACGACGAGCGCGTCGCCGATCAACGACGCGCCCCTCGGTCCGATCTTCACGTGACGTACCAATTGCTGGAACAGATCGTTCCAGCGATCGACCAGCCATTGCCACAACACGGCAAGCATCGACGGATGCGCGCGTCGCGGAAGAGCGAGTTGATAGCGTCCGGGAACGGCCAATTCGGCCGTAACCGCTCGCACGATGTCGTGTGGCGGCGTGGGAGTCACGTCGCGCCCGCTAGGCGCTCGACATCGACTTCGAGGTCCAACCCTTCCGTGCGGATTCGCACGTCGTAATAATACACCGCGAGCAAGATCGCAACGAATGCGGTCAACATCGCATT
>JASHZC010000241.1 GCA_030042755.1 Vulcanimicrobiota bacterium
GACGACGTCGGCAACGGTAAACGTTCCGACCTCCGATCCGAGCTGCGAGTGGAAGACGATTTGGAGTAGGAGATCGCCGAGCTCTTCGCAGAGAGCGTTGGGATCTTGGGCTTCGATCGATTCGACGACTTCGTAGGTTTCTTCGATCAAATACGGCACCAGCGTGCGGTGCGTTTGTTCGCGATCCCACGGGCAGCCGTCGCGCAAACGCGCCATGATTTCGACCAAATCGTCCCAGGAATAATGTCGCGATTGCGGCGGCAGCGGCACGAGCGGTATCGCGATCGATGCAGAAAGCGTTGCATTCGGCATTCCCGGCGTGATGCGCGTTTGATGCCCGGCGCCTTCGAGTGCCCGCAGAAGCGGCGGTAGTCCCGGAATATCGGAGAGCGGATTGCCGAGAACCCCGACTCCGACCGAATCTCCGCTGCGCACGTAGAGCGCCATGACGAAACTTGCTATTGCGTCGCCGCTACCGCGAACGAGTGCGCGCGCGTCGGGAACGAGCTCGCGATCCACCGTAATGCCTTGAGCCTCGAGAGCCGCAAGCAGATCCGGAGGTGCAAGCAACGCAACGGTGCGCGCCGTGCCGCGCAAAGCCTCCAGACTTCCGAAGGTGAGATATCGGGGATCACCCGGACCCAAACCAACGATTCGAACCAGCATTGCGACGCAGATTGTTCGCTATACGACAAAGGCGCCCATTTGGGCGCCTTTGCTTCTGGAGTCGTTCAGGGTGCCTACTGAGAACCTGCCGGTGCACCCCCGGCCGGGACGGGCGACGGGAAAGCCTCGGCAAAGCGCTGATCGCTGATCTGAATGTTTGCCTTACTCTGTAGGTCGCTTAGGAACGGCTGGATCAGCGGCGCTTCCTGCTGCTGGCGCAGCATGTCGGCGATTTTGTCGCGGGTGTTGGCGAGCGTCGCCTGCTCACCCGGGATACGCTTCTCGACCTGGATGATGTGATAGCCGAACGGCGACTTCACCGGAGGTCCGACGACGCCGACCGCCTGCGAGAACGCGGCCTTATCGAAAGCCGGAACCATCTGGCCGCGGCGGAAGAGTCCGAGCTCGCCGCCCTTGTCGCGGCTGCCTGGGTCGATCGAATACTGCTTGGCGAGAGCCGCAAAGTCTTTGCCGGCCTTCAGCTGGGCTTCGACCGTCTGTGCGGTCTTGAGATCGGCGACGAGGATATGGCGCGCCTGCACCTCTTCCGGTTTGTCGAACGCTGCGTGATTCTTATCGAAGTACGCTTTGATCTGCGCGTCGGAGATCGTGACGTTCTTGCCCACGGCCTTGTCGATGATGATCTGATCGCGCAGCAGCTTGTGCACGTCATCCTCGGTCAATCCGCGCGATTTGAGCATGTCGTCCCACGATCCGGGCGGAAAGTTCTGCTTGATTTGATCTTCCTTCGCAGCAATATCTGCATCGGAGATCGTGATGTTGTTCTTTTGCGCGTATTGCTCGATCAGTATTTCGCGAACCATCTGTTGCAGCGTAGAAATTGCCGCCGGGTTCGACTCGAGCTTACTGTCAAAATCAGCTTTGCTGATCGACTGTCCGTTGACGGTCGCGATCGATCCGCCGCTCGAGCACGCGGCAAGAGTTGCGGCCAGGAGCAAAGTTGCAAGACCCGCGACGACGCGGTCGGCTTTTGGCATTGTGACTCCAGACGTTGGAATTCGTGTAAGTGCGTAGTAAAGCGGAGCCCAATGACTCCGCAGACGGCGCTTGGGGTTCGTTTCGGGGCGGGATTACCCCTTGCCCACCGTCGCTTGCTCAGCCGGGCTTGCCGGCTCGGTGGTGCCGGAGTCTACGGGAATGCCACGGCGAGCCATGACCAGCAGTGCTACATCGTCGTGCCCTCGCCGGGCGCCGAGGATGCGCTCGCGGATTGCCCGGGCGGGAGCAGCGAATTCAAATGGAGTCAGTTGCCCCAGCACCGCCCGTAGCCGCTCCTCCCCGCGTACCAGGTCGCGTTCGTTCTCGACGATTCCGTCGGTATAGCAGACCAAGATGTCGCCCGCCTGGAGGTGATCTCGCACTCGTTCCACCCGAAACTTGTCCGTGATTCCGAGGGGTGGCGCATTGCTCGTGACTTCGCGGATCGAGCCATCGACGCTGCGGATCAGCGAAGGGAGGTGCCCGGCAGAGCCGTACGTCAGATCGCCGGTGCGCGTGTTGAAGACGCCGCACAGTGCCGTGACCATGCTCTCCTTATGCATGCGCAGCACCCGATTCGCGCGCTCGAGTATCGCCGCCGGTTCGTCGTCGACCGATGCAAACGAAACAAAGGCTTGCCGAACGCGGCTCATGACCAGCGCCGCTTCCATCCCGTGTCCGGTGACGTCGCCCAGGGAGAAAAAATAACGTTCGTTATCGAGGGCAAAGACGTCGTACCAATCGCCGCCCACCTGTGCCAAGTCTTCGGCCGGGAGGTATGTCGCGTCGAAATAGACTTGGGGCGTCGACGGCAGCGTCTCCGGTAATTGTGCGCGAGCGAACGCGTCGGCGAGGCGCTGCAGCGATTCGATTTGCGTGTGCTGGGCGTCGACGTCCGTGCACGTTCCCAGCCATCGCGCGATCCTGCCGCCGGCCTCGCGTTCGGGAAGTCCCCGACCGACGAACCAATGATACTCGCCCTGCTTATCGCGCAGGCGATATTCGACTTCGTACGCTCCGCTCTCTCGCGCGCCTCTCCATGCGGACAGCGTTTTCGCCGCGTCGTCGGGATGGACGACGGAAATCCAGCCCTCGCCCAACGCGTCGCTTTCGATTTGTCCGGTGTAGTCGTACCAGCGCTCGTTGAAATAGGTCGCTGCGCCTTTGCCGTCGGCGATCCAGACGATCTGCGGAATCGCCTCGATAATCGTGCGCAGTTGGCTGTTGGTGCGCTCGAGGACGACTTTGTTCCGGGCTTCTTCTTCGAACTGCTCTTGCGCTCTGTTGGCAATGATCGCGACGCCGATGACGACCAGCGAGCTCAAGATGACGAGCAGCGCCGAGATGATCGTCGCTGCCCGAATCCGATCGGTGAGCGCAGCGAATACGGTGCGCAGGCGCGCTTGCAGTGCGAGCTGTAAGGCATCGTTCTCGCTCAGGAAATGCTCGGCGGTCGTTTTGTTTTTCTGGGCGTTCCAGTCGCGATTGAGCTTCGCTAGCGAATCGACGTACGGCAGGAGTTCGGATTGGCCGGCCTTCGTCAAGTTGGCACGAAGTTGCGCGAGTTCTCGCGCCATCTGAGCCTGCGTGGCGGCTCCGACGCCGGCTTCTTCGTCGAGCTGCGTCTGCACGACGCGAATGCTCGCAGACTGGCTCCCGCGCAGGCGGATGAACTCAGCCACCGCGGCATCGGTCGCGCGCGTGGTCGTAATCGCCGCTCCGGCGAGTACGGCGATGACGAAGGTCGCGAATAGCACCGCGAGCAGCGGCGCAGGATTTCGATACGGTTTCAGAGTGCTTCGAGTAACTTTCGCAGCAAAGGCATCCACACCGTTTCCGGCGACGAGCCCGAGGGTACCTCCGGCAAGTCGACGACAATCTTGCCTTCGCCGAATCGGAACCGATTCTTGGTCAGTGACTGAAGTTTCGGGATCGACGCTGGATCCAGCTCGAATCCCGAGCCCACTCCGAGCGTGAGGCGCCGTTCGTCGACGACGACGCGGGTGACGTGCCGCGCCAGCGCAACGGCGCGCAGTTTCGTAAGCTCGACCAAACGCTCCAGCGGCACCGGGAATGGCCCGAACCGATCGCGCACGCCCGCCGCGATCTCCTCTACCTCGTCCTGCGCGCGCGCTTTGGCCAGCTGCTGGTAGACGGCGATCTTCTGCGAAACCTGCGGAATGTAGTCGTTCGGAATGAAGGCGCTGATCTTGACGTCGATGACCGCTTCGCGGCGGTCGTCGAGTGCGCTGGTCATTCCTCGCCGTTCGGCGATCGCCTCGGCGAGCAGCTGACAATAGGTGTCGAATCCAACCGATCCGATAAATCCCGATTGCGCTGCGCCGAGCAGGTTTCCGGCGCCGCGAATCTCCAGGTCGCGCATCGCGATTTGCAAACCCGATCCGAGGTGCGTGAACTCGCGTATGGCTTCGAGGCGGGCTTTGGCCTCTTCGGTGAGCGCTTTGTGTCCCTGATATAAGAGGTAACAATAGGCCTGATGATTCGACCGTCCGACGCGGCCGCGCAATTGATAGAGTTGCGCCAGACCAAACTTGTCGGCGTCGTTGACGATCATCGTGTTGACGTTCGGGATGTCGATGCCGTTTTCGATAATCGTCGTCGCGACGAGCACGTCCGTGTCGCCATCGATGAATGATTGCATCACCGGCTCGAGCTGGCTTTCGCTCATCTGACCGTGGCCGACGGCGACGCGTGCGCGCGGAACGAGTTTTTCGAGCGCGTTCTTGACGGCGAAAATCGATTCGACACGATTGTGTAAGTAGTAGACTTGGCCGCCGCGATCGAGCTCCGCTGTGATCGCGCGCTGAACGATCGCGTCGCTTGCCGGAACGACGACGGTCTTCACCGACATGCGATTCTTCGGCGCGGTTTGAATCAGCGAAAGATCCCGCACGCCCATCAGCGACATATGTAACGTGCGCGGGATCGGCGTTGCAGAGAGCGTGAGTACGTCGACCGAGGTCTTGTATTCCTTGAGCCGCTCCTTGTGCATGACGCCGAATCGCTGCTCCTCGTCAATCACGATGAGCCCGAGATCGGCGAACGCGACATCCTTTTGCAGAAGCCGATGCGTGCCGATGATCACGTCGACTTTGCCTAGGGCGAGATCGGTCAGAATTGCGCGCGCTTCCGCCTTGGTCTTGAAACGCGAAAGCTCTTCGATGCGCATTGGAAATCCCGCAAACCGCGCGCTAAAGTTGCGGTAGTGCTGGTCGGCGAGCAGCGTCGTCGGAACGAGTACGGCAACCTGTTTCTTTTCGGCGACCGCTTTGAATGCGGCGCGCATCGCGACTTCAGTCTTGCCGTAGCCGACGTCGCCGCAGACGAGACGATCCATCGGCTGCGACCGCTCCATATCGATCTTTACGGCCTCGATGGCCTTACGTTGATCGGGCGTCGGCTCGTACGGAAAGGCCTCTTCCATCTCTCCTTGCCATGGGGTATCAGGTCCGAATTCGAATCCGCGTGCGAGTTCGCGCTCGGCGTAGAGTTGAACCAGACCGTCCGCAATCTTCGCCAGCGATTCCGAAACGCGCGACTTGGTGCGCGCCCAATCGGCGCCGCCCATCTTCGAAAGACGTGGGACCTGGCCTTCGGCCGCGGCGTACTTCGTCACCTGATGCATCTGCGTGACGGGCACCAGCATGCGATCGGATCCCGCATATGCAAGATCGAGGTAATCTTGCGTTGCGCCTAAGATCGTTTCGGTACGCAGGCCGAGGTACTGGCCGATGCCGTGGACCGCGTGAACGACGTAATCGCTGACGCGCAGGTCGGCGAGCGTAACCGGGACGCCTTCTTTAACGGCGCGCAACTTGACGCGTTTGGGCGGCGCACCGAAGATCTCGCGATCTCCCAGCACGCGCAGTCGCAGATCGGGTATCGCAAATCCGCTCTCGATCGAACCGTGGCTGACGATGGCGCTCGTAACGCCGGCCGCGCGGAGCAGATCGGACGTGCGCGAGACCGCGCTGCTGACAATGTGCAACGTCTCGCCCGCAGCAACCCACTCACGCGCGCTTTGCGAAAACAGCTCGATCTGGCGATTGAAATGTTCGACCGGACGGCACTCGACAACGCGCGACGCAGTGGGTGACGGAAGCCACTCCAGGCCGTCGTGCCGCTCGATTGCGCCGGGAAAAACGAGCAGCGGATGTTCCAGGAACTGGTGCGCGAGTTCGGCGAGCAAGGGATGCGGCGAGGCAACTTCCGCCAGCAGCGCATCGTCGACTTCCGAATCGTTGACCGAAAACTCGCCGGATTCGACGCCGGCTAACAGGACGCTCTGCTCGCGCGAGCGTTCCTCTTCGAGAGCGCGTTCGATGGTGGCAAGCATTCCAGGCTCGTCGAGCACGACGATCGCATCTGCGCGAACGTAGTCGAGCACCGTAGCGCGCTCCTCGTGCGCGAGCGGAAGCCACGATGCGGGAACGTCTCCGCCGCTCTCGATGTACGCGGCGAGTGCGGCGCGCACGGCCGGCGGGCCTTCGAAGCGTTCCAGGATGCGGGCGCGATAACGCGCGTCGCGTGGAATTTCGCTCCACGGAACGACGTCGATCTCCGCCCGCTCGCCAAAGCTGCGTTGCGTTGCGAGATCGAAGGGACGGATGCTTTCGACGGTGTCGCCAAAGAATTCGATGCGGGTCGGGGAGTCTTCGCTGGCGGCAAAAAGATCGAGAATCCCGCCACGAACGGCGTACTCACCCACCGCGCTGACGACATCGGCGCGCACGTATCCAAGGGCAAACAGCCGCTGTTGCAGATGCTCCCAGCCGGGTTCATCTCCGGTGCGCAACGTGAAACGGAGTTCGTCGAAAAGCGGACGCGGCATCACGTACTGACGCAACGCTGCAACCGGTGCAAGCACGATTCGATGGTCTCCCCGCGAGAGATCCGAAAGGAGGGTCATGCGTGCGCTACGCTCGGACGGGCTTTCGATCGCTCCGAGCGCTTCGTCGCGCGAGCGCAGCAACGCGACCTCGTGCGGCTCGGTCTCGCCGAGATAATAAAGGAGGTCGGCGAATGCGCGCTCTGCTACGTCCGGAGTCGGCACGACGGCCAGAATTGGCTTTCCGACCGCGCGATAGAACGCCGCCAGCAATGCCGGCCTTGCAGCGGCGATCGTTTCGTGGCATGCGTAGACGCCGCGGCCGGTTTGGAGCTCGCGAACGAGCGCGGCCATCGAGCGGTGCGTCGATGCGAGCGCGTGGAGCAGCGCCTCGTTCGATCCGCGCGGCGGTGCGTAGGGTTGGGCGATCACGGGGCGCTGATTATAACACGAGCGGAGCGAACGCGCTTAGCGCAATCGCCCCATAGCCAAATGAGAGAAGCGGGGAAGGAAGCGCCGTCGCGTCGGGGAGGTAGCGCAGCAGGGCCGCAGAGGTGACGGTGAGGACGGTCGTGGCGAGCCGGCGATCGCGCGCAAACGCCCCGAGCGGAAGAAGCCAGAGCGCGTACCACGGATAGGGATTGGGAATTGCAATCCATGCGGCGAGTGCAATCGTGCACCACCGGTCGATCCCGAATTGCGCGCGGCGCGCTCGAAAAAGGACCGCTACGAGCGCAAGGGCGGCAATAGGCAGACCCAATGCCTGCACCGAGGCCAACGGAAGATAGTGACCGTGCGGAGCAACCTGGAAGCGCGCCGCCTCGATCATTCCGCGCGATCCGGACAAGACCAGCGCCAAGCCGGCGATGCTCCCGAGTACGACTGCCGATGCGTTGCGGCGCTCGAGTATCGCATTCACCGCGATGCCGACCGGCGCGGCCACGGCCGACAGTTTTATTCCCGCAGCAGACGCGACCAGCGCCGCGCCGATCGCAGGCGTTCGTCGCATGAGCGCGACTCCAGCCAATACGACCGCAACCATGAGGGTATCGTTGTGTCCTTCGATCGCGACAAACAGCGCAACCGGATTGCACGCAATAAAAGCGGCGGCGCGATTACCGCCGATTACATAGGCGAGATATCCGCACAAAAGCAACGCCGCGCACGAAAGCAGACGAAAACCGTCGAGCACGGCCGCGATTCCAGCTTCGTGGAGCGCGGTAACGACAGCTTGCGCAACGAGCACGAACGCAGGGCCGTAGACACAAACCGGAACCCGAACGGGCCGCCACTGCCAGTTTGCGGCTTGCACCAGCGCATCGTTTAGCGGCAGATGGTAGACATACGGATTCAAACCCAAGCGCGCCATCTCGCCGTACGCGGCGTAGGCGTAGACGTCGCTCGACATGAGCGGTAGCCAGAAGAAGGCGGCGCCGAGCGCAAGCGCCGACGCAGCCAGCGTGCCCGACAATGAAAGGGGCGCGCGAAGCTGCGCAATGTAGGGAATGAACGCGATCGCGATGACCGCCGCGAGGGTGAGCCAAAAAATGGAGCCGTATCGGTTCCAATTCGTCGCAACCACGAGCGGCTGCGCGAGATCGAACGCATAGCGCGACGGAAGGATGTGGAGCAGGGACCGGCTCGCAATCGCGCCTGCTGCAAACGCGAGCGCAATACCAAACGCTTTCACGAGCGCGTGCGTGCTGCGATGCCGAGCGCAATCAGCGCGATCCATGGTTCACCGACCTTCGGATAAAAGACGAGGTAGTCGACGAACTGGTGCGCGACGAGCGCGATCGATGCAGCAAATGCCGCGAGCGTCCATGGAGACGAGCGCAGGTCTCGTGCAAGCGACGTAAGGACCGTGACGATCCACGCGACGGTTACGCCGAAGAGGACGATTCCGCCCTCGGCCAACGCTTGCAGATACCAGCTGTTTGCGTGCGTTCGCACACCGTACAGACCGGCGCGGTCGAGCTCGAGTTCGAAATTATTTACGCCAATACCGAGCAACGGATGCTGGCGAAAAAAGAAGAGCGCGGCCCGCCACAGCTCCGAACGATACCCGACGCCGCCGGTGTAATCACCGGTGATCGGCCTAAAGTTCCAGACGAGCGGAGCGGCAATCCACCAGGCGAGAACGCCGGCGACGCCGCACGCTGCTCCGGCAATTGCCGGAAGCACCTCGCGCCGCTGCGGCCATTGCAGCGCCGTGATTATGGCAACGGCAAGCGCCGCACAGGCGATGCCCGCTCGAGAGAAGGTGAGCACAACCGTGCACGTTGCCAGAGCCAGCAGCCAGCGCGTGACGGTTCCGTG
>JASHZC010000242.1 GCA_030042755.1 Vulcanimicrobiota bacterium
TGCCGTGCAGACCAAAATGGCCACCATCGCGCTGTCCGAGCGGTTCGGACCGGTGTATCTGCGCTTTGCGCGTGAAAAATCGCCGATCGTCACAACCGAAGCGACGCCGTTCGAGGTTGGGAAAGCGCAGACGTTCCGCCAGGGCGGCGACGTCGCGATCGTAGCGTGCGGAATTCTCGTCTACAACGCACTCGTCGCAGCCGACGAGCTGGCGCGCGAGGACGGAATAGAAGCCCGAGTGATCAACAACCACACGGTCAAGCCGATGGACGAAGCGGCAATCGCTTCGGCCGCTCGCGCGTGTGGGGCTGTGGTCACGGTCGAGGAGCACCAGGTGCACGGCGGAATGGGCTCGGCCGTTGCCGAGACGCTCGCCGCCACGTATCCGGTGCCCATCGAGTTCGTCGGCGTTCGCGATAGGTTCGGGCAGTCCGGCGATCCCGCCGAGCTGATCGAATACTACGGAATGGGTACCGCGGCCATCAAGGAAGCCGTGCGACGCGTCTACACCCGCAAAGGAAGCATGCGCCACGACGTTTGACCAGCAAGCCTCCGTGGGTAGAGAACACCCGCAGCCATGACCTCGGACGCTATGGGAGAGTTCCAAGGCGAAGCGTTGCGCGCGTTCGCGCAACGTCTGGGCCGCGTCGTGCTCATTACCGCCGCGGACGGGTCCTGCGTTCACGTTAATCGGGGCTGGACCGCCTTCACCGGCTTAGGCCTCGAGCAATCGCGCGGCAACGGTTGGCAGCTGGCAATGCACCCGAAAGACGTGTCGGACGCACTGTGCGGCCTCGAGGCCGGATTGCGCGCCGAAGCGCCTTTCGAACTGCGCTTTCGCTTGCGGTCGGGCCACGATGAGTACGCGATGTTCTCGGCAACGTTCGTTCCCGTTCGGGAGCCTGACGGCCACCTCGGTGAATGGCTCGTCGTGTGCGATCGAGCCGATCTCGAACACGCGGCCGACGACCGTTTCCGCCGCCTTGCAGATGCGCTGCCGCTGCTGGTGTGGACGACCGATCAGCAGGATCGTCTTACGTTTGTCAATCGCGCATGGCTTGATTACACCGGTTTGCCGGCGGGATCGAAAATCGAAGAACGCAACGCACTCGTCCATCCGCTCGACTTGCCCGCATTGATGCGCGCGTTGCGTCGAGGCGAAGCGGAAGTCGATTTTCGTTTGCGGCGGCGCTCCGATGGCGCGTATCGCTGGCACTTCCTGCGCTGGGTGCACCTTCGCTCGGAAACCCTTCCATTCTATCGCATCGGAACGGCGATGGACGTCCACGATCAGCGCGTCGCGCGCGACGAACGCGATCGGCAAATGCGCATCATCGCCGAAGCGCTTCCCGAAATGGTCTGGTCGACGAACGCAAGAGGCGAACAGGATTATGCCAACAGCGCGCTCCTGCGCTTCACCGGCCTTTCGCTCGAAGAATGCATCGGAGACGCGTGGGGCAACTTCGTGCATCCCACCGATTTGCAGCCGACGATTGCACGGTGGCATACGTCGATCGAATCGGGTGAACCCTTCGAGATGCAGCATCGCATCTTGCGGCATGGCGGCGGATCGCGCTGGTTCCTTTCGCGCGCCGTGCCGATGCGCGACGACAACCGGGAGATCGTGCGGTGGTTCGGCACGAGCACAGACATCCACGATCAAAAGCGCATCTCGCAAGAGCAGAGCTATTTGGCCGAACTCGGTCGCATCGTCAATAGTTCGCTCGAGCTCGATCGCACGCTGCGTCACATTTGCGAAGCGGCGGTTCCGCTGCTCGTGGATTCATGTCAAATCGATCTGCTTACGAACGGCGTGCTGCGCACCGCCGCTTTTGCGTATCACGGACGCCAGCGAGAGATCCCGCTGTCGCGCATTCGCGCGCAGGTTTTCGGCACCGCACGCGCCGCTACGTTCGTCGATCAGGTCGGCGATGCGTGGGTGGAAACGGTCGTCGTTCCGATGCACGTTCGAGGCAAGTCGATCGGCACGATCTCATTCGTACGCCCCCAGGACCCCGAGGCGGATAGTGTCACTAGCGTAGAGTTTCTGGAAGAAGTCGGACGCCGCTGCGCGCTCGCGATTCAGAACGCGCAGCTGTATCAGCGGGAACATCGCGTCGCGGACGCGCTGCAATCGGCCTCGCTTCCGCAACGCCTGCCGCAAATCGACGGCATCGTCATGGACGCGATCTACGAGCCGGGGCACAGCGAGGCGCAGATCGGCGGCGACTGGTACGATGCGTTTGCGCTTCCCGACGGACGCGTCGTCGTCTCGATCGGCGACGTCGCCGGCAGCGGTCTCGACGCAGCCGTCACGATGAGCAGCATGCGTCAAATCATTCGCGGGATCGCGCAAGTGCATGCCGACCCCGTGCTGATGCTCAATTCCGCCGATCGCGCGCTGCGCTTGGACGATCCTGACGGCTTCGTGACGGCGTTCGTCGGCGTCATCGATCCGATTGCCAGCACGATGGTGTACGCGAGCGCGGGCCATCTGCCGCCCTACGTCCGGCATGCGGATGGAACGCTGGACGAGTTGGTGTTCGTCGATCTTCCGCTCGGGTTGCGCGATCGTGCATCGATCGAGGCGTGCAGCGTGAGCGTTGGCGATGGGGATCTTTTGGTGTTTTACACCGACGGCCTCGTAGAATCGTCGCGCGATCTCGAAAACGGGGTGCACATGTTGCGAGCGACGCTTGCCGATCCACAGATCGATCGGACCGCGCATCCGGCTGCGTTCATCCGCAAGCGCGTGCTGGTCGAGGCGGCGCGCGACGACGTAGCGATTCTCACGTTGCGCATGCAGCGCAACGGCGGCTCGCATAACATGTGGCGGCGCAATCTCACGAGTCTCGATCCCGACGGACTTTCGCGCGTGCGTCACGAGTTTCGCAGCGCGCTCGTCGGCTTTGGGCTGTCGGAGCAGCGCGTGGAAACGGCCGAACTGGTCTTCGGCGAGCTAGCCGGCAACGTGGTGCGTCATGCTCCCGGCTCCGTCGAGGTCGTACTCGATCATCGCTCGAGTGAGATCGTTCTGCACGTCATCGACAACGGACCGGGTTTCGAACGCGCACCAATGCTGCCGATCGACGTCATGAGCGAATCGGGACGCGGTTTATTCATCGTTTCGCAGCTCACGCGCGAGTTCAACGTAACAAAACGGCACCCGCGTGGAAGCCACGCGCGTGCCGTTCTTGCAAAACAACCGAAAGTTTCTTAGCGGCGCAGACCCAGGTCCGAGATCAGCGTGCGATAACGCTCGAGATCTTTCTTCTGCAGATAGTTGAGCAGACGGCGACGTTGGCCGACTTGCAAAAGCAGCCCCCGACGGCTGTGGTGATCCTTCTTGTGAATCTTCAGGTGGTCGGTGAGCTGATTGATGGACGCTGTGAGGATAGCG
>JASHZC010000243.1 GCA_030042755.1 Vulcanimicrobiota bacterium
TGAATCTTCCAACTCCGGCTGCTGAGAGAGGTTTGCATGAAGATTGGCACGCTTGAGATGAAGATTGCGCGGGTCGAAGGATTCCAGGTGCGCATCCATCACCCCGATGGGCGTAACGTCAGATCGGATCGTGAAGGCATGCCACCGTGGAATTGGGAGAAAGCCGCGCGAGATAGCTGGTCGGTAGCGCGGTGGAAACAAGAACGCTTTCGCAATGTCTATCCGGGCTTCGAGGTCGAGATTCTGGACGGCGACGGTCAAGTCGTCGAGTTCGGCCAAACGCTGCTCGAGACGGTTCGCGAAAGCTACGATTAGCAGAGGCTGTGTAGCGCTTCCCGCGTCTCCGGGTTCTCGGGCTCGTCGAGCGTGCGCACGTAGGTTGCGCGATAGATGTTGTAGTTCGCGACAAGAAGCATATCGTCGACGTGAATCTTCGGATCGCCGTCGAGCTTGTTGTAACTGAGGAACCAACCCGGATAGCGGCCGCCGCAGACGCGTTCCGGACGATCGATCTGAAATTCGACTCCGCCCTCGTCCTTGAGTTGCTGGACGACGCCGTTGACGGCATCTTGTAAGGACACCTCGCGCGGGTCCATGGCGTCGATGACGCGGTGCCAGAGGAAAATGCGGGGGACGAATTCTTTGCTTTGATGTGACCAATCGAGCCAGAGCCGAACGTCGCGGTCGTTCACGCGCGCACTGCCCATGTATGCCTGTTTCCAATTGCCCGGTAACGCAATCTGGGCCATCATCGGCGGCGAAACCGGTCCCGCGGGCGTGGCATTGTGGTGCCTGCGGAATTTTGGCGTTGGCGGTCTGAAGGGTTTTGGCGTCGGTGACGGTTTCGGGGTTGGGGTCGGTTTCGGGCGATGTTCGATGCGAATGCGCGTCGTTACAACTGCGAGCGTTTCGCTCGGTCCAGGGGGACCGTTGCCGACGAGCGGTGCGACGGTCCACGCGACGAGGTTGAGAGCGGCGGAAGCAAGGAACGCGCGGAACATCCGCGCGTTGCCACTGCGTCGATCCTCAAGGGAGTCGGTCAAAACTCGACTTCGGCGAACGTGCCGTCGCTGTACAGCTCGTACCGTTTACCGTCAAGGGTACCGATGAGCGGAAAATCACCCTCATCGAACACGTCGAGGTCGTCCGGATCGTCTATGGTCCATTGTTCCGTTTCGGCATCGAGATCGAACTCGTAATTCTTGCTTCCGAAGGTGATCGCGATCGTCGTCATGGCTCGATCCTCCGCATTCCGGCGTTAGCTCCCCAACGTTCGAAGGGAAAGCAGCGTTTACCGCCCATTGGGATAACACAAAAAAAGTACTCGATAAAGGAGTAGCCATGCACCGCGAGGTCATCGAGGTCCCGGGAATCTCAGACGTCAACCGTTCGCGCGGCATCCCGCTTTCGGCCGCGGTGCGCGCAGGCGGTTTCGTGTTTGTCTCGGGAATGCCGCCAATCGATTTGGAGCGCGGCGGCTTTCAGACCGGCGGCATCGCGCAACAAACCGAGCGTTGCCTTCGCAACCTCCGCTTTGCGCTCGAAGAGGCCGGTTCGTCGCTCGAGAAGATCTGCATGGTTCGCGTCTACGCGAGCGGCGAGCATTACGCGGCGATCAACGAAGTCTATCGTCGGTATTTTTCGGTCGAGCCGCCGGCGCGCACGTTCGTTCCCGTCGGGGCATGGCCGTTCGATTTCGAGATAGAGATCGATTGCATCGCAATCGCCTGACGCGCAGAGGCCTATGGGCCCAAATAGACGCCCTGCAGCCAGGGCGGTACGGGGATCGTCTGCCACGCCGTGCGGAGACACTGTTCCGCGGAGTTGAGCGCGCCTTCGACCCAACCTTGTTCGTTGGAATACGTTTCGCCGCAAACGTACACGGGCACGGACGGATCGGGTTGACGAATACCCGCAATCGTATTGGTGACGTCGATGCCGGCATTCCAAAAGTGCCAACCCGCGCCGTAGGGCGGGAGCGTCCAGTCAACGAGCCTCATCCAATTCGGTTGCGGAACGTTCCAGCCGCCATGCATGATCGACAGCTGGCGCACCACTTCGGCTTGCAGAGCCGCGCTCTGCGGTACGTCGGTCACGAGCGGGCGTATGGAACGAACGACCGACACGTCTGCGTCGAATGTCGACTGAGCCGCGAGTGCCGTGTCGATGAGATAACGCCAAAAACTCTCCGCGCGCCCGTCGGAATACGCGGCCATGAGCAACGCGTTGCCGGTTTGCGGATCCTGCCCGAAATAGTACACCTGACGAAGGGGCAAATCGGTCGTGGAGCGGCCGGCAGTGACGCCGAGCCCCTCCCACCATGGCGATGAAAAGCCCATCAGGATTTTGATTGCCGGCATCGGCGTGACGGAAGCGAGCTTTCGATCGACGGTAGTGCGATACGTGAATGCGCTCGAAGCTGCAACGACCTTCTGCAGTGCCATTTGCGGCATAGCTAAAAACACGTTTTTGGCCAGAACCATGCGCGTTAGGGGCGGACCGACCGACTTTTGCTCGAGAGTGAGAACCGGTCCATCCGCCGAGCCCGCAATGCTACGTAGCGTCCAGTTCGGCTGGTAGCCGCCCGCTTTTCCCGCGGCTACGAGCGTTTGCGGTAGCGTTTGATAGCCGTTTGTTAACCTTTGGTAGCTTACGTTCGAGGGAAAATCGGCCAGAAGATGTTCGCAAGCTTCGGCGGCGTTCCAGTTGTCGGTTAACGATTCGTAGCCGCCGCCGTCGAGGAGCAGCGCATATGCCTCGCTCGACATCGTGGGGAAGATCGCATCCCAAAAGCCCCAGTTATAGATGTGGTCGCCGTTCCACATCAACGTTTGTTTCGCGACCTCCCACTGCTGCGGCGTATAGTTGAGCGCGTTTGGGACGATTTTCTTGATCGCGTTGACCAAGATCTCTCCCGGATTTTCGCCTTGTTCGTTTTGTTGAAGGAAATACGGTATCGCGCTGGGCGTTGGAAATTGGCTGACGCGCAGAAAGTGATTTCGCAGAAACGCGATGTTGTTGTCGTCGCCCATCGGAAATGGCGACGTAGGAAGCCCGAGCTGACCGATGAGCGCGACGACAAAAGCCTGCGACGACAAGAAGCGCATACCGCCGAGTTCCGCGCGCAGGTTCGGCATGTTGGTTGGGGTTTCCGAAAGGAGACGACCACCGATACGATCGCTCATCTCGAAAAGCACGACGTCTCGGTTGAGGTTGCTGAGGCGCCAAAACGCATACGCGCCGGAGACGCCGGCTCCGACGATCACGTATTCGTGGGTCTCGATGTCCGTCATAGGTTGGCTTCCCTCCGAGTCTTTGATGCAGCGAAAAGGGCAAACCAAGGCATATCCAGGGTGAAAAATCGTTGATGAGCCAGCTCGAAAAATTCGTCCGCATCCGGCTCGTGCAGCTCTCGAAGAGCCTCCGCGAAAGTCAACGTCGCGCGGGCTCGATCGCTGTGAAGGGCGAATTGCGCGGCAAATTCGTCGATCTTGTTGAAGGTCGACCGCACGGCGGCGATGTCTCCGGCAGCCGTGCGCTCGAGTATGATGGCGCGCTGCGCCGCGATGCGTCCGAAGCGGTCGCCGTCCGTTTCGCGATCGAGTGCGGTTTGCACCGCGACCAGCGCACCGTCGAAATCGAACGCGCGAGCCAAAACCTCGGCCGCCCATCCGTGCATGACGGACGCGGCTAAACGCGCGCCGGTCCGCACGTAACGGTCGAGACCCACGGTCACGCGCGCGTGCGCGTCTAGTGGATCGCCGTCAAACGAAATCGTATATGCGCTTTCGATGTCGGCGAAGGCGCGCAAGACCTCGTTTCCCGTGCGGTCGGCCAGAACCACGCATCGCTCGCAGATCTCGCGTGCCCCTTGCCAATCACCGCGTAGTGCCCGCCCCCAGCCGAGCTGTTGCAACACGAGCGACTCGATGCTCGCGTTGTTGTGACTGCGCGCCAAGCGAAGTGCGCGGGCATACTGCTCTTCGGCGACGGTGAATTCACCCATCAGCGCTTTGATGCACGCGAGGCTCGACATCGAGTACGCGGTCTCGTGCGGTTCCTGGAACGGACGCAAAAGCGAGATACCTCGATACAGTGTCTCTTCGCCGCGTTTGGGCTCGGCGAGGAATAGCAATGCGCGGCCCATGACCGCAACGGCTCGCGCCTCCAAGTCCTGGTTACCACTCTCGCCGGCCAGCTTTGCGACACGCTCGAATCGCGCGATCGCATCGTTGAAATGTCCGAATACGTAGAAGAGACGGCCGATCCAATACTCGATCTCCATGACGGCATTCGCGTCGCCGCGACCCTCTGCTGCGGTGAGCGAGCGCTCGAGCGCAGTAAGTTGCGCTTGTGTCGGGGCGAAAACCGATGCTTGAGCCCATTTGATGGCTAGTCGCCCTGCGCGCTCTTCGTCGGGCTGTGCGGCCGTTTCCGGCGCCTGCAAACGCTCGTAGGCATCCTGATATTGCCGTCGGGCGTCCGCCAGGGCATATCGGTCCGCAGCCTTGTCGCCGGCGCATTCCGAATAATGAATCGCGCGCTCGGCGTCGGCACTTCGTCCGTAGTGGAAGGCGAGCTCTTCGTATCGATCGCCGAGTGAGTCGCGATAGAGTTGTTCGATGACCGATCCGACAAGTGCGTGCAATTTCTTTCGCGCCCGGTGCAGGAGCGTCTCGTAGGCGACTTCCTGCATGATTCCGTGCGTAAATCGGAACCGGCTCGCCGATTCGCTCATCGGTATCAGAATTCCCAACGTGCACAAGCGACGAATCGAGTCGGCGACATTCACTTCCGGCAGGGTTCGTTGCAGTACGCTTGCGTTGAATTCGCGGCCGATCACGGCGGCGTACCGAATGCATTCACGATCCTCGGGCGAAAGCCGATCGATCCGGTGCAG
>JASHZC010000244.1 GCA_030042755.1 Vulcanimicrobiota bacterium
AACACCGAGGAGTCGGCCATCGACGAATATACGGCCGGCGGCACGTCGCCGATCGCGACCGTCAGCGATTCCGGCCAATACCCGGTGGGCTGCTCGTATGACAAGAAAACCAAGGATCTCGCCGTAACCAACATCATCAGCACCGAAGACGGTGAGGGCAGCCTCGCGGTCTACAAGAACGGCAGCGGCACGCCGACCACCTACACGTGCTCGAACCTCTACAGGTACTACTTCACCGGCTACGACGACAAGGGTGACCTGTTCGTCGACGGTGAGAACTCGAGCTACGGGTTCGGATTCTGCGAACTGCCCGCCGGCAGCAGCACGCTGGAAGACATCTCGCTCAACGTAACCCCTGAGTTCCCCGGCACGGTTCAGTGGGATGGCAAGTACATCGACGTCGGCGATCAGGACGAAAACACGCTCGACCAGTACACGGTCTCGGGAACCAGCGGAACCGAAGAAGGAAGCGTGTCACTCGAGGACATTTCGGATCCCGTCCAATGCTGGATCGAAAAGGGCAAAAAGGTCTACTGTGGCGGCGCTGGAAGCGCAGCCTGGTTCGAATATGCCTATCCGGCCGGCGGTGCGCCGACCAAGGAAGTGGGCGGTTTATCCGAGCCGATCGGTGCCACGGTGGCACAGAAGGCGAAGTAAGCATCGCGCTTTCGTTCCGGTTCAGCGGGCTCGCCACGGCGAGCCCGCTTCTTTTTTGCATACGGGCGCGAGGCAGGCGAGCCGCGCGGGTTGAACTCTTCCTCTCCTACGCGACCGGTGGAGGAACGCTCGATGAAGCGTTGGAGCTCGAATCGCCTCGCCATGGGTCTTCTTGCAGCTGCGATCCTCGCCGGCTGCGGCGGTGCTCAACCCGCCTTTGCGCCATCTGGTGTAAATCTCAGCGCCGGCGTGCGCGCCGCGCACGCTGCATCGGCATCGCCCGACGCGCGCGAGCGCAATTTGGTCTACGTCAGCGACTCAGGCTTTAACGTTGTCTGGGAGTTTAGGGTCCCTAGCGGCAAAGAGACCGCAGAGCTGACCGGCTTCGAAGAGCCTCAAGGCCTGTGCAGCAGCGGTGGCCATTGGTGGGTGACGAACACCGAGGAATCGACCATCGACGAATATGCGGCTGGCGGCAGGTCGCCGATCGCCATCGTCAACGACCCCGGCCAATACCCGGTCGACTGCGCGTACGATGCAAAGACCAAGAATCTCGCGGTAACCAACATCATCAGCACCGAAGACGGTGAGGGCAGCTTCGTCGTCTACAAGAATGGCAGCGGCACACCGACCACCTACGCGTGCTCGAACCTCTACCGTTACGCCTACACCGGCTACGACGACAAGGGCGACCTGTTCGTCGACGGCGAGAACTCGAGCTACGGGGGCGGATTCTGCGAACTGCCCAGCGGCAGCAGCACGCTAAAGGACATTACGCTCAACCAGAGCATCGCCCCCGGCGAAATTCAATGGGACGGCACCTACCTCGCGGTCGGGGATCAAGGCACGGCGGCTACAATCGATCGGCTCAAGGTGGTTGGATCGAAGTTGAAGCTCGAGGGCGAGGTGCAGTTTTCCGACGGTTGCATGTTCTTCTGGATCGATGGGCATCGGATCTACTGTACCAGCGCCGGCCAAGAGGCGGTGCAGGTCTACGCCTATCCGGCCGGCGGCTCGCCGATTAAAACGTTCGGCTCGGGCGTACTCAGCGAACCGATCGGTATCACCGTCGTCAAGTACCGACCCTAAGCGACTGTTTTTCGCGAAGGCAGTAAGGAGCAAGCTCTTCATGAGGAAAATCGCGCACGCGCGCGCGCGCATCTTGGGCGTCGTGGCAGCAGCCGGGATCCTTGCAGGTTGCGGCGGCGGCAGCGCTCAACCCGCCTTTGCGCCATCTGGTGTAAATCTCAGCGCGGGCGTGCGCGCCGCGCAGGCATCCCCATCGCCCGACGCGCGCGAGCGCAACCTGATCTACGTCAGCGACTCAGGCTTTAACGTTGTCTGGGAGTATAAGCTGCCTAGCGGAAAAGAGAGCGGAGAGCTCACCGGTTTCGAAGAGCCGCAAGGCCTGTGCAGCAGCGGTGGCCATTGGTGGGTCGCAAACAGCGAGGAGTCGGCCGTCGACGAATATGCGGCCGGCGGCACGGCGCCGATCGCGACCGTCATCGATTCCGGCCAGTACCCGGTCGGCTGCTCATATGACGAGAAAACCAAGAGTCTCGCGGTAGCCAACGTCCTCAGTACCAGCGACGGTGAGGGCAACCTCGCCGTCTACAAGAACGGCAGCGGCACCCCGACCACCTACACGTGCTCGAACCTCTACCGATACTACTTCGCCGGCTACGACGAGAAGGGCGACCTGTTCGTCGACGGCGAGAACTCGAGTTACGGATTCGGCTTCTGCGAACTGCCCGCCGGCAGCAGCACGCTGAAGGACATTACGCTCAACCAGGGCATCGAGGTTCCCGGTAACGTTCAATGGGACGGCACCTACGTCGCGGTCGAGGATCCCGGCGCGGATGCCATCTACCGGTTCAAGGTGGTTGGATCGGAGGGTACGCTCGAGGGCGAGGTACAACTTTCCGACGGTTGCTTCGCCTTCTGGATCGATGGGCATCGGGTCTACTGTGCCGGCGACCCGCTGCAGGTCTACACCTATCCGGCAGGCTCGCTGATTAAAACGTTCGGCTCCGGACTCAGCGAACCGATCGGTATCACCGTCGTTAAGTACAGGCCCTAAGCGACTGTTTTTCGCGAAGGCAGTGAGGAGCAAGTCTTCATGATGAAAATCGCCCGCGCGCGCGCGGGCGCGCGCATCTTGGGCGTCGTGGCAGCAGCCGGGATCCTTGCCGGTTGCGGCGGTGGCGGCGCCCAACCCGCCTTTGCGCCATCTGGTGTAAATCTTAGCGCCGCTCTGCGCTCCGCGCACGCCGCATCCGCATCGCCCGACGCCCGCGAGCATAAGCTGATCTACGTCAGCGACTCGGGCTTTAACGTCGTCTGGGAGTTTAAGCTGCCTAGCGGAAAAGAGATCGGAGAGCTGACCGGTTTTGAGGAGCCGCAAGGTATGTGCAGCAGCGGTGGCCATTGGTGGGTCGCGAACACCGAGGAGTCGACCATCGAGGAATATGCGGCCGGCGGAACGTCGCCGATCGCGACCTTCGACGACCCAGGCCAGTACCCAGTCGGTTGTTCGTATGACGAGAAAACCAAGAGTCTCGCGGTTACCAACATCATCACGACACAAGACGGTGAGGGCAGCCTCGCCGTCTACAAGAACGGCAGCGGCACCCCGACCACTTACACGTGCTCGAACCTCTACCGATACTACTTCGCCGGCTACGACGAGAAGGGCGACCTGTTCGTCGACGGCGAGAGCTCGAGCTACGGGTTCGGATTCTGCGAACTGCCCGCCGGCAGCAGCACGCTGAAGGACATCACGCTCAACCAGAGCATCGAGTTCCCCGGCGAAGTTCAATGGGACGGCACCTACGTCGCGATCGAGGATCAAGACACTGGTACTATCGGTCGGTTCAAGGTGGTTGGATCGAAGGGCACGCTCGAGGGCGAGGTACAGTTTTCCGACGGTTGCTCCCCCTTCTGGATCGATGGACATCGGATCTACTGTTTCGGCGACGATGCGTTGCAGGTCTACGCCTATCCGGCCGGCGGCTCGCCGATTAAAACGATCGCCATCGAACTCAGCGAACCAACCGCCTTCGCCATCGTGAAGTATCGCCCCTAAGCGACTGTTTTTCGCGAAGGCAGTGAGGAGCAAGGTCTTTATGATGAAAATCGCGCACGCGCGCACGCGCATCTTGGGCATCGTGGCAGCAGCCGGGATCCTTGCCGGTTGCGGCGGTGGCGGCACTGAACCCGCCTTTGCGCCCGCCGGCGCGAATCTCTACGGCGGCGCGCGCTCCGCACAGCGTCCAGCGGCATCGCCCAACGCGCGCCAGCGCGAGCTGCTCTACGTTGCCGGCACCGCGGACGTCGATATGTACGATCTCCCATCGGGTAAGCTCTTTAAGTCGCTCACCGGCATCGGGGGGGCCGCGGGCATGTGCAGCGACGGCTCTCGCGTCGCGATCACTTTGACGGAAGAGTCAGAAGCTCTCGTGTATAAAGCCGCCGCCACCAAGCCGCTGACCACGCTATCCGACGCGGGCGAGTACCCATCAAGTTGCTCCATTGAGAAGACGACCGGAGACATTGCGGTCTCGAACATCATTAGTACCAGCGACGGTGAAGGCAGCGTCGCCGTCTACGCGCATGGCACCGGCACGCCGACCGCCTACACGTGCTCGTCGCTCTACCGGTACTACTTCCTCGGTTACGACGACAAGGGCAACCTCTTCGTCGACGGCGAGAGCTCGAGCTATGCGTTCGGATTCTGCGAATTGCCCGCCGGCAGCAGCACCCTGGAGGACATCACGCTCAACCAGTCGATTGGCTTCCCCGGCCAAGTTCAGTACGACGGAACCTACCTTACCGTGGAAGATCAGGACAGCGACACCATCTATCGGTTTGCGATCTCGGGATCGAGCGGAACGGAGAAAGGCAGCGTCGTGCTCGACGGCGTGAGTGATGCCGTCGGGAGCTGGATCGAGAACGGTAGGGTCTACTCCGGGGGTGCCGGAAGCGAGGCGGGCGTGCACGTCTGGAAGTATCCGGACGGCGGCGAACCCATCGCGACGATTGGGAGCGGATTTGTGGGCGCGGTCACCGTAGCGAAGTATCGCCGGTGAACGCGCGGTAACTCTAGTTATCAACCGGAGAACGATGAAGGAAGAACGTCGAGCTCCGGCATAGCCAGCGTCCCGTGACCAGGCTCCTGAATAAGCGCTTGTGGCCCTCGTTGGCAGCAGCATTTGCGTTGGGCGCGTGCTCTTTCACGTCGCACTCTTCGGCGATACCCTCCCCCAGCCAGGGTGAGATGCTGCGCGCGCTCGACGGAACCGGCGCCGGCAAGATCGATCATATCGTCTACGTCGTTCAAGAGAATCGCAGCTTCGATGACCTGTTCTACGGATATCCCGGAGCCGACACCGCCACGCGCGGCAAGTTATCCGAAGGCACGTATTTGGCGCTACGCCCGCTGAGCCTCAAGGTCGAATACAACATCGATCATAGTGCGACCGCCATGTTCTCTGCATGTGATGGAACCGGGAAGTTGCCCGGCACGAAGTGCCGGATGGATGGTTTCGATAAAGAGGCCGTGTTCCCCACGCCGATTCAATATCCCCAATACGTCTACGTGCCGCACAGAGAAACGAAGCCGTACTTCGACATCGCGCACGAGTTTGTGCTGGCTGACCACACGTTCGCCTCGCAACTAGACGAGAGTTTCGTCGCGCACCAATACATCATCGCCGCGCAGGCCGATTCGAGCGTAAACGTGCCGTTCAGCGCCTGGGGATGCGAAGGTGGGTCGGGTGACTTGGTTGAGACGATCACCCACGCGCGCACGATCGGACCGAGCCAGCCGCCCTGCTTCGATTATCTGACGCTCGGCGACGAGCTGGACCGAGCCGGCCTCACATGGCGCTTCTATACCAGCAAGTACACGAATCCGACCAGCGGCTACTGGTCGGGCTATCAAGCCGTTCGGCACATCTATGCAGGGCCCGACTGGCGCCGCGACATCGTCACCCCGCAGCGCCGGTTTCTCAGCGACGTCGCGAGCGGCCGGCTCGCGAACTTCACGTGGGTCACGCCGCTCTGCCCCGACTCCGATCACCCCGATTGTGGTGGAGGGTATGGGCCATCTTGGGTCTCCGCCGTCGTCAACGCGGTTGGAAAGAGCAAGTTCTGGAAATCGACGGCGATCTTCGTGCAATGGGACGACTGGGGTGGGCTTTACGATCATGTCCCGCCCTCGTTTCAAGATTACGATGGCCTCGGTTTTCGCGTCCCGCTTCTCGTGATCTCGCCGTACGCCAAAGAGAACTACGTCTCGCACGTGCACTACGAGACCGCGAGCGTGCTGCGCTTCGCCGAGGACCTGTTCGGGCTCGGCCAGCTCGATGTGGCTGACACGCGCGCAACCTCGCCTGCCGCCGACTGCTTTGATTTCGCGCGCGCGCCGCGCGCGTTCGTGCCGATCCAAGCGCCCACCAGCTCGTACTTCTTCCTGCACCAAGCAAACGACGGCCGCATTCCCGACACCCAGTGAAGGAAGTGCGCTCGCCACGGCATAGCAAATCGCGCATGAGACACGCCTTGCTTGCGTTCGCGATCGCGTTGTCGGCGTGCTCGTTCGGAGCGCCGTCATCGACGATACCGCCGGCGAGCGAAACCGAGATGCTCGGCGCGATCAACGCGAGCGGTGCCGGCAAAATCAAACACATTGTTTATATCGTTCAGGAGAATCGTAGCTTCGACAATCTCTTTCACGGCTATCCCGGCGCGGATACGGTGTCGCGGGGGCAGAACTCCAAGGGCGAGACCATCACGCTCAAGCCGGTCAGCCTGAAGCGGCAATACGTCATCGACCACTCCGATGTGGCGATGTTCGCCGCGTGCCATGGGACCGGCAAAGTTCCCGGCACCGACTGCCGGATGGACGGCTTCAACCGGGAAGCGAACTACGACGGCCCTCCGAATCCGGAGTACGTTTACGTGCCGCACAATGAATCAAAGCCGTACTTCGATATGGCGCACGAGTGGGTGCTGGCCGACCGGATGTTCCAGTCGCAGCTCGACGAGAGCTTCGTCGCGCATCAATATATCATCGCGGCGCAGGCGCACTCGAGCGTAAATCTTCCCGATGGTTTATGGGGCTGTCTGGGGGGTCCGAGCGATCTTGTTTTCACGCTCACACCGCAGCGTACGCTGGGCCATCAACAAGAAGCCTGCTTCGACTACAGGACGCTCGGCGACGAACTCGACGAGGCCCGACTCTCGTGGCGCTTCTACACCAGCCGGTACGGCAGCGTGTCGAGCGATGCCGGAAGTTATTGGTCGGGCTATCAGGCAGTTCGACATATCTACTACGGCCGAGACTGGAAGCGCAACGTGCTTTGCTGTGTGCCGCAGAGCAAGTTCCTCACCGACGTGCGCAAGGGAGAGCTGGCGAACTTCACGTGGATCACGCCGGAGTGCTTCGACTCCGATCATGTCAACTGCGGCGGCGGCTTCGGCCCGTCATGGGTGTCCGCGCTCGTAAACACGGTCGGCCAAAGCAAGTTCTGGGATTCGACGGTCATCTTCGTGCAATGGGACGATTGGGGCGGTCTCTACGATCACGTGCCGCCGCCGTACGAAAACTACGACAGCCTGGGTTTTCGCGTGCCGCTGTTGGTGATCTCCCCCTATGCAAAGCACGACTACGTTTCGCACGAGCAATACGAAACCGTCAGCGTTCTGAAGTTCGCCGAGGACGTCTTTGGGCTCGACCGGTTGTCGGTGGCCGATCGCCGCGCGAACTCACCGGCCGCCGACTGTCTCGATTTCGGCCAACCGGCGCGCAAGTTCGTTCCGATCGCGGCGCCCTACGGCTGGCGATTCTTTCTCCGCCAGCCCGACGACACGCGCCCGCCGGACGAAGAGTGAGGGAGGCGGCACTGCCGCCTCCCTTCGAACGCCGAACTGAAAGGACTTAGTAGGCGCCGATGCCGTGGGGCGTGCCCCAGCCGGTCGGACCGCCGTAATCATCTTCCTTGTGGTTCTTAAACGGGTGCGTTCCGTCGGTGCAGAAATACGTCGGGCTGCACGAGCCGTCGCTTCCGCTGCTGATGTGGTAGAGATGGGAGGTCTTTTCGTGCCGCCATTTCCAGAACGTCTCGCCGCCGTTCTGCGACGTCGCGTTCCCTGCCAGCGCAAAGATCGCGGCGTTCAGCGGTGACGCGATGCTGGTGCCCTGAACGGTGATCCAACCGCCATAACCGTACGAGTCGTATTCGGCCGCGCCTAGGGCCAGGGCCGCGACGTCGTTGCGCATGTTGCCGCTGCAGGAGTTTTTGGAAATATCTTGCCACTTCGGCTTCGTGACGCTGGTTGCGCAGCCGCCGCCGGTGTGGGGCCAAACGACCTCGCTCCAGCCGCGCTTAGACTTGGTGTCCGGCGTGAGTTCCGTGCCGCCGACCGAGACGACGGTGTCCAACTGCATTGGAAAAGCGGTGCCGTAGCCGCCGTCGCCCGCGCTTGCGAGATAGGTCACGCCTTTGGTGTCGAAATCCGAACCGTAGCCGCACGTGCCGGCGCATTGGCCGCCCCAGCTGTTCGACACGATGTGCGCGCCGAGCTTCACGGCTTCGGCTTCGGCCGCACCGAGATCGTTGGTATAGTCGCTGTTTGCCTCGATCAGGTCGATCGTGCAGTTCGGGCAGGCAGCCGAAACCATCTGAACGTCGAGATCTATCTCCAATCCCCAGTTCACGTCGCCGGTCGGATAGTTGCTCGTTTCTCCATCCTGGTTGTATTTGGTGAAATTTGCGGTACCTAGGCCGAACTCGCTGCGATATTCCGCTAGGTCGCTCGCAACGTTGGGGTTGTCATACGCGTCGACGATCGCGACGGTCTGACCGGATCCCTTGCTCGTATAGGGAAGGTCGTACGCCTGCTCGATGTCGGGTGCGGTAATGCCGGCTACCGCGTTGCCGGCGTACTTCACCCCGTGCTTTTCGAGAAGCACGTAGCAGACTGCACGTCCCGCCGGCACGTCCGGACAGACCTGGCTGACGTTCGGGCCCCAGAAGTTTGGGCCGTGCCCGTTGCTCACTGACGTTTCCATCGCAGATTGGCCGGCCGTTCCCGGCAAGTTGGAAGAACCGCCGTTGCACGCCGCCAAGGCGAGCGCCACAACGAGCGGAGCCGTAAGTCTCAAAGGTCCCTTCACAAAAGCTCCTTTTCCCTGAGTGTCGATAGCTTGGGTTGACCTGCGAGCGACCGCCTCGTAACGGAGCCGGCAGGCGTTCCGAGAGAGATTTTAGGCTAGAGCCCGGAGATGAAGGAAATCTGAAGCGGGCATTCTCACTCGGGATCGCCGGGCAGACCCGACGGCGGTTGGGTCTCGAAGTATCTGAGTGAGTATTCGGCGGGAATCTCGACAAACTTGCGCGGCGCCTGATGAAAGTCGAAGACGTCGCAGAGGCTGTTGGAGGTGCCGTCGGTCGTGCCGAGGCGCCCGAGATCGAACGTGTCTTCGATGCACCGCAGGATGCTGCCGAACTCGTACTGCGTGTGCGAGATCATGCCGCGATGCACGTATGGCGAGACGACCATCAGCGGGATGCGAAAGCCGAGTCCGCCCTCGTCGTTGTGCTTGGGCGGCACGACGTTGTCGTAAAAGCCGCCCCAGTCATCCCAGACGACGATGATGGCGGTGTTCTTCCACGCCGAGCTCTTGCCGATAGCGTTCACGACCTGGGCGACCCAGGACGGCCCGTAATCGTAGGGAGCTCCGGGGTGGTCGGAGTCGACCTCGTCGGGAACCAGCCATGAGACGGCCGGCAGCGTTCCGTGCTCGATGTCCGAGAAGATATTCGTGTCGGGCATCGACACCTTGCTCTCCCACTCCTTACCGTAGCGTACGGCGGCGATCATATCGAAGGCGTTCAGCTCGCCGCCGGCACAGATCGAGCAGGGATTGTAGGGGTGGCAGCCCGTGCAGCCTTTGAAATCGGGCGAGTAATACTTCCAAGAGATCCCTTTGTCGTCGAGCAGCGTGCGCAGCGTCGGGTAGCTCTCCGAAAACTTGTTCGTGCACGGGAAGGGGCCGTGCCCGTAGACGCCGCGCGCGTTGATGATTTCCGTGTAGACGCCGGGAGCCGCATCGCACCCCCAAGGCGCGCCGTCGGGGTTATCGACTAGGATTTTATCGGACGCGATCATCGAACCGCCGCGGATCAGATCCTGATGCGCGATGAAGCTGCCGCTGCCTTGCGTTTGGAACATCTCATCAGCCAGGACGTACTGCTTTGCGAGGTCCCAATACGGCTTGATGTTCGACTCCTTGACGTACTGGTACGCGAGCGTTCCGGCGGGCATCTGCTCGGTGCCGGTGAGCATTGCGACCAGATTGAAGCCGTCCAGCTTGCCGTTGTCGTAGGCGAGGAGAAAAGCCGGGCGATTGTGCGAGATGTCGCCGTTCATGAGCAGCGTGTGCGGTTTGAGAGCAACCTTCTTGTCGACGAGCTTCCCATTCTCGTAGACTTTCATGAGGCCGCTGGTCGCGCCGCGCGCTCCGGGAAAGCGCGCGAACAAGTTGTCGAAGCTGCGGTTCTCCTGAATCACGATCACGAAATGCTCGATCCGCGAAGCGCGCGAGGGACTCGTGGCCGGAGGGCGTGCCAGTTGCGGCACGCTCCCGGAGCTGGCCGAACACGCCGAGATCGCCCCGACGGCGGCAGACAAAACCAGCGTGCGGAGCAAGCCTGGGCGCAATACGTTCACTCGGTGTCGAGCGGCAAGCCGGAAGGGGCCTGGTGCAGGAAAAAGTCCAGCGAATACTTGGCCTGAATCTCCTGAAACTTACGCGGATGCAAGCTAAAGTCGAAGGCGTTTCCCAAGCTCGCCGAGTGAGCGTCGCTGCTGCCGAGCGAACCCAGACCCCAGTTCTCTTCGATGAACCGCAGGATGCTGCCGCCGGTGAAGTAGACGGTGTGATCGACGTGCGGCTTCACGTACGGCGAGACGATCAGCAGTGGAACGCGGAAACCGGGGCCCCCCTCCCAGTCGCGCGGCTCGGGCGGCGGGACGTGATCGTAGTAACCGCCCCAATCGTCCCACAGAATCACGATCGCGGTCGAGTTCCAGTACTCGCTCTTGCCGACCGCGTTGACGATCGATGCGACCCACGACGGCCCGGTGTCCTCAGGAGCATTGTTTTTTTTGTATTCGGCGGGATGGTCGGAGTTGGCGGCGTCGGGCGTGATCCAAGAGACGGCCGGAAGCTGGTGTTTGCTGATGTCCGTGAAGATATCGAGCGGGCTGCGTGTGACGTTGGTCTGCCACTCCGAGCTGTAGCGTACGGCCTTGATCGCGTCGTACGCGCTCCAGATGCCGGCGGTGCCGCCGTTCTGAGGCCCGCTCTCCTTTTGAACCGCAACCGCATAAAACTTCCACGCTACCTTCTTGGCATCGAGCAGATCCCGCAGCGTCGCGTACTTCAAGCACGGAAACGGCCCGCCGTAGGGATAGACCTTGTTGCTGCCGCGTTTGATGATCGCGGTGCGCACGCTTGGGTTAGCGTCGCACCCCCACGGGAAGTACGTCGGGTTGTCGATCAGGGCTTCGTCGGAAGAGATCTGGGTGCCGGCGGCGATCAAATCCTGGTGCGCGGTAAAGCTGCCGCTGCCTTGCGTTTGAAAGACGTGGTCGGCCAGCACGTAATCTTCGGCCATGTCCCAATAGGGTTTGATTTGCGCCGGGTCGACGTACTGATACGGATAGGTGCAGACCGGCTCTGCGGCCGAGCCGTTCGCGTTGAAGTGCGCTGCGTCCCAACCGTCCATCTTGCCGTTGTCCCAGTCCAGGTCGAAGCCGCTGTGAATGTGGTCGAGGTCGGCAAACACATAGGGGCTCTGAGGAAAGTCATCGGGAAAGCCTCGGCCGGTTAGCGAGACCTTCGTGAGCGGGATCGAAGTCGGCTTGGTGATGACGGGCTGCTTATACGATGCGCACGCTGACTGGACAAGCGCGGGCATCGCCTTCGCCTGGCCGGTCGTCGTTCCGTCGGCTCCCGGGAAGGTCGCAAAGAAGTTGTCGAAGCTGCGGTTCTCTTGAATCACCACGATTACGTGCTTGATCGGCGTCTTGCTCGGTGCGCCGGGCGTGTCGGGCGCGACCGGCGGAACCGCGCCGCCAAGCGATCCGCCACCGCCGCCGCCGCACGCGGCGATCGCCGCCGCGGTGAAGAGCACGAGGACCCAGTGGCGAGGACGCATTAGGAGTCTCCTTAGGTCGTCGCTGCCGAACGCTGCGCGAGCGCGGCCACGTCGTATCCAAAGTAGCGAGCCACATCGTTGGTGGCGCGCGCGATGCCGGCTAGCTGCTGGTCGTCGAATGCCGGCTTGTAATAGTCGGGGAATGACAGCTTCTTCGCGTAGGTCTCGCGCGCAGCCGCAAACGGCTCCGCGGCGAGGCCGGTATGCCCGAGGATCCGGTCGATCGTTGCGAGCGAGTCGCTGCAGAGGTCCTCGTAACGCACGATGCAGACTTGACGCGCCAATCCGGGATCGTCGTCGAGTTGTTTGGCGACAAAACCGTACACGTAGGCCCAATAGCGAGCGCGCGATTCCACCACGTTCCCGGCGTCGAAAAGGCGCCGCAGCTCGCGTAGTACCTCGGGCTGCCCGACGTTGGCCATCACCTGATGCGGGCCGAACTCATGGTGTCCGGTAAGCTCGATGATCTCGATCTGCCGCGGGTCGTCACGTTCGAGTTCGGCCCAAATGCGATCCTGTTTGATCAGCGACGCGACGTGATCGATGGGGTTGCGGACGTAAAGCAGGAACCGGGCGTCGGGAAAGAGCCGGCGCAAGTACTGCATGCGAACGACGCACATGATCGCTTTGCTGACGTATCGCGTGCGCCCGCGGACCAGCGCGAGCTTGCGCAAATGCTCGGAATAGAAGCGCTCGAAGGCCGGATTCGACGTGGCGCCGTCGAGCACGCTATATTGCGACTCCTCATGGATGCGCGGAAAGAAGTGTTCCCAAAGAATCTCTTCGCCCATCTCTGCGCTGTCGCGCGTTACCTCGATGCGATCGCGATGGATGCGCGGCACCGGCTTTCGCATGGCGTCGACCGGTATGCGCGGAAAGACTTGGTTCCACACGTACGGCATGTAGGGCATGAGAAAGTCGGCATACTTGTGCGTTACGACGTCGGGGTGCTCGCTCAGCATCTGCAACGAGATCGTCGTGCCGGCGCGCGGCAGCCCGCAGATGTAGACCGGGCGGTCGACCGTCATCTGCGCAATGCGCCGCGCCAGCAGCGTCGACTCCAGATTCCCGAGACTGACGAAGAGCGGCGCGGCTGCGTGGACTCCGCGGACAGCCCAATAGAAGCCGGTGGGGACCGAGAAGCGCTGCTGCGCCGGCGCGGTTTCGGCCACTAGACCTTCTCGAAGAGCGCGCCGGTCACGGTCAAGCCGGGACCGAAGGCCATGCTCAATACCTTGGATCCGGCCGGGATCCGCTTGTCTTCGAGGATCGCCTGCCAGATATGCGGTGCGGTTGCCGACGCCATGTTTCCGTTTTCGTACAAGACCTTGCGGCTCAGCGCGACTTGAGACTCTTCGATGCCCAGGCGAGTGCGAATCTGGTTGAGAATCGCCGGTCCGCCTGGATGGATTGCAAACACCATCGCGCCTTTTTCACGCTCGAAGTCGAGGCCGACCTGCGCGCAGATCGACGTGACGAACTCGCCGATGCAATCGCGGATCAAGAAGGGTACCCGTTTCGAGAGCGACATGTCGAATTGCAATGGGCCCGGGCGCAGCGTCATCTCGGGCAGCGATTCGGGCAGAATGCGCTCCTCGAGCGCGAGGATTTTCAAGCCGCTGTTCGAGCCGCGCTCGAACTGGGACTGCGGATAAGCCGAGTACTTGATGAAACCGTCGGCAAAAAGCGTCGACGTGACGATGTTGTCGGGCGCATCGCCGAGCAAGTCGAAGTGCAGCGAGAGAAACTCGGTGTGAACGAGATCGACGCGCCGCTTGGGTGCCGGCAGCGAGACGTGCGAGCCGCCGACTAAACCGAGCGCGGTGCGAATCGCGGGGAATGCGCCGTAACAGCCCATATGATAGGAGTGAGTCACACCTGTTCGCAGCCAACCGCGTTGCGAGAGGAAGCTCTGTACCGGGCTCGGCGATACGTATCCGGAGCAGCTGACGTGAACGATGTCGTCGGGCGCCTCCGCGCGCGCGTTCCGATAGACGCGCTCGAAGACGCCGCAGGCAATCTCTTCGAAGAGGCTCATGCGTTCGTCGAGCGTCTCGCCGGTCGGGTTGCGCAAATCTCCATACAGCCGGACCGAAGCCGACGGATTATCGGGGGCGGGCTTTACAAAGCGCGACGTAAGCACACTGACCTGCCTGCGCGCGATGTATTCCGGCGCGACGCCGTAGCGCTCAAAACGTTCGGCGATCGTGCGAGCCACACGGGCGCGCTCGGCGGCCGAGTCGATTCCTTGCGCGGCATAGTGCGCCAGCGTCATGAAGTGCGACTGAATCGCGCGCAGCTCGCCCTGCGAACGCGGCTGGGTCACCGGAATCGTTTCGAAATCGGTCAGAACGACGGGAACCGCTCGCGAATCCGGTTCGCAAACGGTCGTGCTCGCAGCGGTCGCGCTTTGGCGCTCCCAAGATTCCGAAAGAGGATCCGATATACGCATGTCGACTGCGTCGCGTCGTTCGCTGTTTGTTCCGACCTTCCATTCGACCGAGCGCGTGTCGCGCAACGAATTGCCTCTTTCGGTAATCATGGTTACTTTTTCCGGATAATCGTAGTTATTTTTCTGTTCGCTCATTCGTTATCGACTGGACGATAAGAGGGGCGTTGGTGTAAGAAGTACGACTCCGAATACTTGGCGGCTACCGGTTCGAAGGCACGCGGTTTTTGATTGAAGTCGAAGAAGTCGTCGGTGAAATCGGGCGCTGTGACGTCGGTCGTTCCCAGGCGTGGCAGGCCCCAATTGTTTTCGATGAACTTTATGATGCTGCCGAACTCGTACTGATTGTGCGAGATGTAACCGGCCTTGGCATAGGGCGATACGACGATGAGCGGGACGCGAAAGCCCAAGCCTCCGCTCGCGCGTTTGCCGGGCGGCGCGACGTGATCGTACCATCCGCCCCAATCGTCCCAAACGATCAGGATCGCGGTGGTCTTCCAGGCCGGACTCTTGCCGATGGCATTGACGACTTGCGCGACCCACGAGGGACCGGTGTCGAGCGAGCCGGGATGATCGGAATTCTCAAAGTCAGGAATGACCCACGATACGGCCGGCAGCGTGTCGCTTGTAATGTTGCCAAAGACCCTGGTTTCAGGACTGGTTTGGTTCGTCTGCCACTCCGGTCCGTAGCGCACCGCCCGAATCGCGTCGAACGCATCCCACAGATCGCCGCCGCGGCCCCCTACCGGTGGGGAGTAGTACCGCCACGACAATCCGCCGGCGTCGAGGAGATCGCGCAACGTGCTGTACGAGAGACACGGGAACGGCCCTTGATCGCCGAAGTACTGATTGTTTTTGTTTATCAGCGAGGTCACCGTTCCCGACGGCGCGTCGCATCCCCACGGGTCGCCGCCGTCGCTCGGAAAGTCGATCAGACTCTGGTTGGCATTGATGCCGGTGCCCCCGCGAATCAGGTCCTGATGCGCGGTGAAGCTTCCGCTGCCTTGGGTCTGGAACATGTGGTCGGCGAGAACGTATTCTTTCGCAAGATCCCAGTACGGCCTGATTTGCCCCGGATCCGTGTACTCGTAGACGTAGGTACCGGGGACCTCCCCGATCGGCACGAGGTCGAAGTGGTTCATCTTGCCGTTGTTGTAGTCGCGCACCCAGTACTGGTAGCCGTTGTTGGGTGA
>JASHZC010000024.1 GCA_030042755.1 Vulcanimicrobiota bacterium
GAACGACGTGTTTTTCTGCATGTTTTCCGAAGCGGACGCTGAGATATACCGAGCGAGTTTCGCCGGGGGTTTGGCAATCCGGGAACGAAGGATGACCGCCCCACAATAGCCTGCACTGCGTGCAACGAAAGGTCGGAGGCACATATGTTTCCTGCCCGGTTCGACTACCTGCGGGTGAACCTCATCGATGCGGCTCTGGATGCGCTCGCGAAGAACGGTGACGATGCCCGCATCCTAGCGGGCGGCCAAAGTCTCATACCCGCAATGCGTCTTCGCCTCGCGCGTCCGTCGGTGTTGGTCGACATCAACCCGATTTCCGAGCTCGACTACCTGCGTGACGGAGACGGATTCTTGCACGTTGGCGCTGTTGCGCGCGATTTCGCCCTCGAAGTTTCGCCGCTCATTGCAAAGAGCTATCCGATGATCGCCGACGCCTCTGCGGTCGTTGCCGATCCGGTCGTGCGCCAAACGGGCACGGTCGTCGGCAGCCTTTGCCACAACGACCCCGCCGGCGATTGGCCCGTCGTGGCGTTGGCCGGAAACGCGCAGGTCTTGGTGCGTTCGAAGGGCGGAACGCGAACGGTTTCGATCGACGATTTCATCGTCGACTCGTACACCACTGCGGTTGGTGAAGGCGAGATGGCAACCGAGGTGCGCTTCCCGACGCCGAGTGCGCGCGCGTCGGGGGCGTTTTTCAAGCTCGAACGCAAGGTAGGCGATTTCGCAACCGCATCCGCGGCCGCGCGCATCGTGCTCGGCGCAGATGGAACGATTTCCGACGCCGGCGTCGCCGTCGGTGCGGTCGGGCCAAAAGCGTTGCGCGTAGGCGCTGCGGAGAAATTGCTCAAGGGTGCAAAGCCAAGCAAAGATCTGATTGCGGCAGCTGCACGCGAAGCCGAGAAGATCGCGGATCCCTCGCCCGACAATCGTGGATCGGCGGACTATAAAAAAGCAATGGCAGGCGTTCTCGTGGGCCGCGCACTGCGCACGGCATTCGAGCGCCTCGGCGTAGGAGGACTGCAGTGAAAGTCAAGGTGACGGTTAACGGAACCGCATACGAGCGCGATGTCGAACCGCGCACGCTGCTCGCGTACTTTTTGCGCGAATCGCTCGGACTCACCGGCACGCACGTCGGCTGCGATACGTCGCATTGCGGTTGCTGCGTCGTCGTGCTCGACGGCAATCGCGCCGTGAAGTCCTGCAACATGTTCGCCGTGCAGGCCGATGGACACGAGATCACGACGGTCGAAGGGCTCGAACAGGCCGGCAAGCTTCACCCGCTGCAGCAGGCGTTTTGGGATAACCACGGCTTGCACTGCGGCTATTGCACGCCCGGCATGCTGATGACGTGCTACGCGCTGCTCAAGCACAACGCCCATCCAAGCGAAGCCGAGATTCGCGAGGGCATCTCGGGCAATCTCTGCCGTTGCACGGGCTATCAAAACATCGTAAAGGCGGTGCAGCAAGCGTCGGCCGCGGAGGTGGTAAGCTAACATGTCGACCGTTGAATCAACGAACGGACGCCACGCGATCGGCGTGGCAATGAAGCGCAAGGAAGATCCACGCTTCATTCGCGGCAAGGGCCGCTATCTCGACGATGTCGTCCTGCCGAACATGCTCTACGTTTGCATCGTGCACAGTCCGTATCCACACGCGAAAATCAAGAGCATCGATAAGACGGCCGCGCTCGCTCTCGACGGCGTCAAGGCTGTCATCACCGGCGAAGACTTGGTCGCGGCCAAGCTCGGCTGGCTGCCGACGTTCCACGGCTTCGACAATCAGATGGTGCTGGCGATCGGCAAGACGCTCTACCAATATCAAGAGGTGGCCGGCGTCGTTGCGACCTCGCGTGAAATCGCCCAAGACGGCGCAGACCTCGTCGACGTCGAATACGAGCCGCTCGACCCGGTGGTCGATCCGTATCAAGCCAAGCTCGACAAGATCATTCTGCGCGACGATCGCGAGGCCAAGACCAACCACATCTACCATTGGGAAGTCGGAGAGCGCGCAAAGACCGACGACGCGATCGCGAAATCCGACGTCAAAATCAAGGAGCGCATTCTCTCGCCGCGCTGCCATCCTGCGCCGCTCGAACCGTGCGGCTGCGTGTCGGACATGAATCCCGCTACGGGCCGGCTCACGGTCTACATGACGTCACAAGCGCCGCACGTGCACCGCACTGCGTTCTCGCTCGTAACCGGCATTCCCGAAGACAAGATCCATGTGATCTCGCCCGACGTCGGCGGCGGCTTCGGCAACAAAGTTCCGGTCTATCCCGGTTACGTCGTGGCGACGGTTGCGTCGGTGATTCTCGGCGTTCCGGTCAAGTGGGTCGAATCTCGTACGGAAAATCTCACCACGACCGGTTTCGCGCGCGACTATCACATGGACGTCGAAATCGGAGCGACCAAAGATGGCAAAGTCACGGCGCTCAAGGTTTCGACGACTGCCGATCACGGCGCGTTCGATGCTGCGGCCGATCCGCGCAAATATCCCGCCGGCATGTTCGGAATCGTAACGGGATCGTACGATTTCCCAACCGCGTTCGCCGAGGTCGACGCCTATTTCACCAACAAGGCTCCCGGCGGTATCGCGTACCGTTGCTCGTTCCGCGTCACCGAAGCGGCCTACGCCATCGAACGTGCGATGGACATTCTCGCGCGCGAACTGAAAATGGACCCGATTCAGCTACGTCTGAAAAATTTCATCAAGAAAGAGCAGTTCCCGTATCCCTCGCCACTTGGGTTCGTTTACGACAGCGGCGACTACGACGCGACGACGAAAAAGGCCCTCGATATCATCGGATACGACCAGTTGCGTAAGGAGCAAGCCGAAAAACGCAAGCGCGGCGAGTTGATGGGTATCGGCGTTTCAACGTTTACCGAAATCGTCGGCGCCGGACCCGGCAAGCACTTCGACATCCTCGGTATCAAGATGTTCGACAGCGCGGAGATTCGTATCCATCCGACCGGATCGGGCATCGTGCGCGCCGGCACGCGTCATCAAGGCCAAGGTCACGAAACGACGTGGGCGCAAATCGTCGCCGAAGAGCTCGGCTTGGATCCGCAAGAACTGCTCGTCGAAGAAGGTGACACCGACACCGCTCCCTACGGCTTGGGCACCTACGCGAGCCGCAGCACGCCGGTTGCGGGCGGCGCGCTCGCCCTCTGTGCGCGCAAGGTGCGCGATAAAGCAAAAAAGATCGCCGCGCATCTCCTCGAGGCATCGGAAGACGACGTCGAATGGAAAGATTATAAGTTTAGTCTCAAAGGCGTTCCGGGCAAGAGCGTCACGATGAAGGAAGTCGCTTTTGCGGCCTACACGAACCCGGCCCCCGGCACGGAACCGGGACTCGAAGCCACCTACTATTACGATCCGCCAAATCTCACGTTCCCCAACGGCACGTGTATCGCCGTCGTCGACGTCGATCGCGATACGGGCGTCGTCAAAGTGCGCCGATTCCTCGCCGTCGACGATTGCGGCGTCGTGATCAATCCGATGATCGTCGAGGGGCAAATCCACGGTGGTCTCACCGAGGGCTTTGCGATCGCGTTCATGCAAGAGATCAAATACGATGAAGGCGGCAACAATCTCAACACCGACTTCACCGAGTATCTCATTCCGACCGCACTCGAAGCGCCGCACTGGGAAACGGACAGCACGGTCACGCCAAGTCCTCACCATCCGATCGGTGCAAAGGGCGTCGGCGAAAGCCCCAACGTCGGCTCTCCGCAAGCGTTCGTCAACGCCGTCGTGGACGCGCTCGCGCCGCTCGGCGTCACGCACATCGACATGCCGCTGACGCGCGAGAAAGTCTGGCGCGCGATTCAAGGCGCACAGGCAAAGACATGAACCTCGAATGGAGCGGCCAGGAAAAAATCGCCGCGAGCAAAGCAGCGGTCTGGGCGTTCATCAACGATCCGGCAAAGGTTGCCTCGTGTCTACCCGATTTGCTCGACTCCGACGTTCACGACGCGCACAACGTCGACGCGACGGTCAAAGTCGCGGTGGGGCCGGTTCGCGGCAAATTCAAGTTCGCGATCCAACTCGAGCCGCGCGCCGACGGGAATCACATGGACCTCAAGATCAACGGCGGAGGTTTCGGCAGCGTGGTGAATCTGCTCGCGGGCGCCGATCTTACCGAGAATAGCGACTCGACCACGACGCTCGATTGGAAGGGGAACGCCACGATGCTCGGCCCGGTGGCGACGGTGGGCGGTCGAGTGCTCGACGCGCAGGCACATCGCGTGATCGCCACCACGTTCGAGAACATCAAGAACAAGCTGAGCGGCGGAGCGTAATCCGATGAACGCGCGACGATTTCACGAGCGGATCGACGAGCTCGAAGAGCGATGCGAGTCGTTTGCCCTCGCAACCGTCGTCGTGCGCCGCTCGCCGGTTAGCGCGCATCTCGGCGATCGAGCGATCGTGCTCGCCGACGGACGGATGGAAGGCTTCGTGGGCGGCTCGTGCTCGCGAGACATCGTGCGCCGGCAAGCGCTCGATGCGATCCGCACTGGACGCCCTCGTTTGTTGCAGATACGTCCGGATCGTACCGGCACCGACGACGATGGCGATGCGGAAACGGTCGTCGTTCCGATGACCTGTTCTTCCGAGGGGGCCGTCGACGTGTACATCGAGCCGCACCTCCCGCCGCGGACGCTGCTCGTGGTCGGATACACACCAGTTGCCGAGGAGTTTGCGCGGATCGCTTCGATGATGGAGGGCTACCGCGTGCTGCGCGTCGTCGCTGCCGACGAAGCGCGCGACCTTCCCTCCGACGTCGCCGAGCGAGCTATTGCAATCGATGAACTCGCCGAGTTCCTTGCAGACCTGCGCGACTCAGAGCGCAGTCGTCTGATCGCGATCGTTGCATCGCAGGGCCATTACGATGAAGCGGCCTTAGGCGCGCTGCTCGATGGTAAACCGCTTGCGTTCATCGGCCTGCTCGCGAGTCGCAAGCGCGCCGCAAGCGTGTTCGGCGTGCTCGCGCAGCAAGGCGTCGCGCACGAGCGCATCGAGCGCGTCCGCAATCCGGTCGGGCTCGATATTGGGGCGCGCACGCCGGGCGAGGTGGCGATTTCAATTCTCGCCGAAATCGTTGCGGAGATCACCTCGGGAACGCAAAGCCTCACCCAGGAACAGACGATCGTAACGACCGTCGACCCTGTCTGCGGAATGGACGTTGAAGTCGCCGCAGCATCGCACCGCGCGCAGCACGCCGGTCGCGAATACTTCTTCTGTTGCGCGCATTGCCGTTCGGCATTCCTGGCCGAACCGAAGCGCTACGCCACTTCCCGCGCCACGTGACGGCAGACGAACTTCGCACGCGCTTCGCGCAACATGGCTACATTGCGAGCGACGATTTTGCAACGACGCTCGAACTCATGCTTGCGCTCGAAAAGCCGCTTTTGATCGAGGGACCTGCCGGAATCGGCAAGACGGAAAGCGCAAAAGTTCTCGCAAGTGTCCTCGGCACGAGACTGATCCGGCTACAATGTTACGAAGGCCTCGATGCTGCCAGCGCGCTCTATGAATGGAATTATCCCAAGCAACTGCTCCATCTTCGCTTGACCGAAAACGACGGCTCGTCGGTGCAGGTCCGCGAGGCTCAGATTTTCGACCACGCCTTTCTGTTGCGCCGGCCTTTGCTCGAGGCGATCGAGCAAGACCGCGCACCCGTGCTCCTGATCGACGAGATCGATCGCGCCGACGAAGCGTTCGAGGCGTTTCTCCTGGAAGTGCTGGGCGAATTTCAAGTAACGATTCCGGAAATCGGCACGATTCGCGCAAAGGAGCGCCCGCACGTCATCGTCACGTCGAATCGCTCGCGCGATCTCTCCGATGCGCTGCGCCGCCGCTGCCTCTATCACAGCATTGCGTATCCGTCATTCGAACGCGAAGTGGAGATTCTCCACGCGCGCCTTCCCAACATCAACGAGCGTCTGGCCGAGCAAATCGCGCGCTTCATGGAGTGGCTGCGCGAACAGCCATTTCAAAAAGTTCCGGGGACGGCGGAGAGCTTGGATTGGGCCCTCGCCCTCGTCGAATTGCATCGCGATCGACTCGATCCGGGTACGCTCGATGCGACGCTCGGATGCATCCTCAAAGTGCAGGAAGATTGGGAGCTGCTGCGATCGATGCGCTCGCGTTACGAGCATCTGCTCGGTTCGGCCGCGGCAACATCGCCACCCGAACCCGATTACGGTTTGGGCACCGTTCAGGCGCACTAAAGACATGGCCGATCTTGCCAGCGCCGTGCTGAGCTTCTGTCAGATATTGCGCGACGATCACGAATTCACGATTGGACGCACCCAAGTTCACGACGCCCTACGCGCGGCGGAGATCATCGGAATAGCCGGCCGCGCAAAGCTCAAAGCCGCGCTTCGTGCAGTCATTTGCTCTCGCGCCGAACAGATCGAGCCGTTCGATCGCGCATTCGACGAGTTCTTCACGCGCGACGCGCCCGGCGAACCGCAGCCAAAACAACCGCGCCGCAGCCGCCCCGACGATAGCGCAGAATCAACGCCTCAAGAGCGGCAATCGTCTTATCGGTTAGAAAGCGAAAGTCTGGCCGAAAGCTGGCAGGCTCTGCAGGCGCGTTACAGTCCAATTGAAGGCAGGGCTCCTGCGCCTCCGATCTCGCGAGAAGGATACGACGCTGCCGATGAGATTGCGCGTCGGGTCATTTCGCGTCTCCGCCTGCATCGATCGCGACGGTTGCGTCCGCATCCTCGCGGGCGCATCGATCTGCGTCGCACGGTTCGCGCGAGCTTGCAAAGCGGCGGCGAAATCGTCGCGCTGCATCGACGTGGGCGTCCGTTACGCGAAGCGCGCTTCGCGATCGTCATCGACGCGAGCCGCTCGATGCAGGAGTACGCTCCCGCAGCCCTCCAAGTCGCGCACGCATTCTGCCGCCGCACTCGCCTGGCCAGCGCCTTTGTCTTCAGCACGCAATTGCGAGAGATTACACGCGATCTACGCGGCGCGCGCGTGCAAGGGAATCCGCTCGAGGACACCGGCGAGGCATGGGGCGGCGGAACGCGCATCGGCGCAAGCCTAAGCGCGTTCCTGCGAAACTTCAGCACGCGGATCGACGACCGTACGTACGTGATCGTCGTGAGTGACGGGCTCGACGTCGGCGAACTCTCAGAACTCGAACATGCCATGCGCGAAGTATCGCGTCGCAGCGCGGCGGTTGCATGGGTGAATCCTCTCGCCGCGCAACCGGGTTACGAGCCAACAGCGCGCGGCATGGTCGCCGTGCTGCCCTACATCACGATGCTAACCACTTGGGAGAATCTTGCTCGTGCGTGAGGTCTTTGGAACCGCTGCGCGGTGGCTCGACGAAGGGCGGCCTTTCGCGCTGGCAACGCTCGTCGAATTGCGCGAAGCCAAGACCGCGCCGATTGGAACGACGATCGCGGTGAGCGGCGACGGACAGATCGTCGGGAATATCGGGGCCGGCTGCTACGAATCCGAAATCATCGAGACCGCGCAAAAAACGCTGGCGGACGGCGTCCTGCGCAACCTCGACATCAATCTCGACAACGACGACGAGCTCTCCGGCGGAACGGCGTGCGGCGCGGTCATGCGGCTTTTGGTCTGGCGCCCGAACCCAGCATTTGCCGATGATGCGCGGGCAATTTTTGCGGGGCAGCACGCGGTCGAACTCGCGATCGGCAACTT
>JASHZC010000245.1 GCA_030042755.1 Vulcanimicrobiota bacterium
CATTTTCACGGCGGATCGCGCGCGAATTACGCGAACGCTTCGGACCCGAGTATGGTGCTGCGGCGCGAACGATGGCACGCATGCGGACGTACGTGCACGCGGTTCTCGAGAAAGAGCAGCGCGCGCCGGTGCTGCGCGAACTTGCCGAGCTTCCGATCGACGAACTCGCGCGCATGAATCCCGTCGAAGCCGAACACGTCGTCGAAGACATAATTTCCGCCCGTGTCATCCTGAGCGGAGTGGTTGAGCGAAGCGCGCATCGAAGTGTTGTCTGCGCGTCGCGTGGCAGCGCGCTGGCAATGACGCAAACACGGATCGTCGCAGCCAAGCTCGCCGAGCGCGGGATAGCAACGACGATTCTCAACCTTACGACGACCGGCGACCGCGTGCAGGATCGTCCGGTGAACCAACTCGGCGACGTCAACGTATGGGTAAAAGAGCTCGAGGTCGCGCTCCTTGAGGGGCGCGCCGACTACGCCGTGCATTCGTGCAAAGATCTGCCCGGCGCACTCGCCGACGGTATGCACCTCGCGGCGATTTCACAGCGCGAGGATCCGCGCGACGCGTTCTGCAGCGAGCGCTACGAAAGTTTCGACGAGCTTCCATCTGGATCCGTAGTCGGCACGTCGAGCCCGCGGCGCCGCGCGCAGCTGCACGCGCTGCGACCCGACCTGCGCTACGAAACCCTGCGCGGCAACGTCGACACGCGGTTACGTAGGTTGCGCGAAGGATCGTACGATGCGATCGTCATCGCAATGGCCGGGATCAACCGGCTCGGCCTGCAGGCAACGCACACGTTGCCTTTTTCCGTGCAGGCGATCGTGCCGGCCGTTGGCCAGGGCGCGCTCGCGATCGAAACGCTGGCAACGAACGTAACGCTCGCCGCCGAACTCTCCGCCGCGATCAACCATGAGCCCACGCAATGGTGCATCGAAGCGGAGCGTACGGTGCTGCGAACGCTTCGCGCCGGATGCAGTGCGCCGCTCGGGGTTCACGCTCGGATCGACGGCGACGTGATGACCGTCGAGGCCGCCTTTGCAACGTCCGGCGGATCGATGCTGCGCGAACGCAGCGTAGCAACCGTCGATTCGATCGAGGCCGCGCGCGCGCTTGGGGAGACGCTGGGAAACGTTCTTGCGCGGGGCGCAAACGAACGCAACGGGCGGCTGGTGCTGCTTGCGCGCACGCAGAATCGTCCCAGCCGCATCGCAGCCCGGTTGCGCGACCGTGGGGTCGAAGTGGTGGAACTGCGTGAAGGGGAACTTGACCCACAGCATATGAAAACGGTCCCGCACATGCTGCTTTTCCCGTCGAGCGGCTCGGTCGCCGCGGCCGGTTCATATCTGGATTGGCTGCGCGCGCAGCGGTCGCGCCCGCTCGTTGCTGCAATGGGTGCGCGTTCCGGCGCTGCGGCGAGCGCAGCCGGATTTGCGCCCGATATCGTTTCGCCGGACGCTTCGATCGACGCGTTTGTCGCTGCCGTCGCGCAGCTATTGGAGCTGCGGTGAACGTTCGTCCGCGGCGTCTGCGCCGCACGCCGGCCGTTCGTTCGATGGTGCGCGAGAATCACGTCCGCCTCGATGCGCTCGTGATGCCCATGTTCGTTGCGGCGCGGGAGAGCGACGCCGGGCCTATTTCTTCTATGCCGGGTATCGGTCGCCTCACGCTCGATGGCGCGGTCGCGGAAGCGCGCGAACTCTACGATCTCGGCGTGCGCAGCGTGTTGCTCTTCGGCATACCGGAATACAAAGATGCCGTTGCGTCGAGCAACTACGATCCGGGTGGAATCGTGCAGTGTACGATCGCCGCCATCAAAGCGTCGGTTCCGGGCATGTACGTCATCGCCGATCTGTGCAATTGCGAATACACCGATCACGGGCACTGTGGCATTCTCGATGAGACGGGCGACGTCGACAACGACAAGACCGTCGCGCTCCTCGTACGAACGGCGCTGACGTACGCTCAAGCAGGCGTCGACGTCGTTGCACCATCGGACATGATGGACGGCCGCGTCGAAGCAATTCGCAGCGCGCTCGACGCGCACGGATACACCGGCGTGACGATCATGGCCTACAGCGCGAAGTACGCGTCTGCGTTCTACGGTCCATTTCGCGAAGCCGCCGATTCCGCGCCGCAATTCGGCGACCGGCGCAGCTATCAAATGGATCCGCCCAACGCGCGCGAGGCAATGCGTGAGATCGCGCTGGACATCGAAGAGGGCGCCGACGTCGTGATGGTCAAGCCCGCGCTGCCGTATCTCGACATCGTGCGCATGGCGCGCGACACATTCGACGTACCGATCGCGGTTTACAACGTGAGCGGTGAATACTCCATGATTCAAGCGGCAATCGAACGTGGCTGGCTCGAACGCGATCGAACGATCGACGAACTGCTCGTCTCGTTCGTGCGCGCCGGCGCAGACATCATCATCACGTACTTTGCGAAGGAGTATGCCAAACGTGCAGCCGCACCAACGGCCTGACGTTGCAATCGTGATCCTTGCGGGCGGCCGCGCGACGCGCTTTCCCGGCAAACTCGAGACCA
>JASHZC010000246.1 GCA_030042755.1 Vulcanimicrobiota bacterium
ATGAAATCCGTATACTGCTCGGGCAGAAAGAAGAATTTCGCGCGCGAATCACCCAGCCCCACGCCGAAAATTCCGCCGCTTCCCAGGGCGTACAGCGACTGCACGATGTGGTAGCCGTAATTCTGCGGGTCCTTCCACGGATCGATGAACGCGAAGATGCGATCGCGCCTGTACGAACTCGCCAGAATCGTAAGCGCAACGGGCGGAACCGTTGCAAGAAAGATCGCAAAGAGGTGTTGTATCCGAGCGCCGGCTGCAAAGAACATCGCGAACGCGATCATGACGAGCAGGCTCGCGGTTCCCAGATCCGGCTCCTTGAGCACGAGCACGGCCATCGCGAAAACCGGGACGCACAACGGGACGAGCCCTTTGGGCAGCGAAACGATCCGCTCGCCTCGCGCGGCGAGCATCGCTGCAAGATAGATGACCAACGCGACCTTGGCAAATTCGGACGGCTGAAAGCTCAAGGAGCTCGCACCGATCCAGCGGCGCGCGCCGTTCACGTCGAGACCGACGTGCGGCACCATCACCAGCACCAATGAAGCGATCGAGGCCAGGAGCAGATAGGGCGCCCACTGTTTGAGTTTGTGATAGTCGATGCGATATGCGCAGTACGCCAGCAGCGTGCCAACGGCAAGCCACGCGATTTGACGCTTCGCATAGTACGCAACATCGTGGTGCTCGACATAGGCGATCGCGCTCGACGCCGAAAAAATCATGACGAGTCCAATGCCGACCAGCGAGGCGACCGCAAAGAAGAGCAGCGTGTCCGGCGGAGCTGCGGCATAAGCTCGAACCGCCGGCGCGGGGCGAAATTCTTCGGCTTTTGCTCTAAGCACCGGCGGGCTCCAGCGCGAGCACGGCGGCTGCGAATTGCTCGCCGCGATCTTCAGCCGAGCGGAACATATCGAACGAGGCGCATCCGGGAGAAAGCAGTACGACGTCGCCGGCAACCGCAAGCTCTCGCGCGGCCCGCACGGCATCGACCATCGATGCAGCGCGCACGGTCTGCACGCCCTCCGCGCACGCTGCGATCTCGTCCGCAGCTTCTCCGATTACGACCAGCGCCTTTGCGCGCTGGCGAATCGCCACGCCCATTTCGATAAAATCCGTACCCTTGGCGCGACCGCCGGCAATGAGCACGATCGGCCGGTCGTAGGCACGCAACGCTGCTACGACCGATCCGGGGTTGGTGGATTTCGAGTCGTCGACGTAGAGGACGCTGTCGATCTCTTCGACGACCTCCAAGCGGTGCGGCATCGCATGAAACGACTTCACCGCCTCGCGCAGCGCGGGCAATTCGCAGCCGACCGCGAGAGCCGCCAGCAGCGCTGCCATAACGTTCTGCACGTTGTGCGAGCCTGCCAGCGGAATCTCTTCCTTGTGCATCACCGTGACGGGACGCGGATCGCCGCTGATCGGCGCGTACACGATGTTGTGGCCTTGCATGTAAATCGTCGCGTTCTCGCGCCGGTCGCCAAGCGTAAACCATAGCTGACGCGATCGGATATTCCGTTCGCTCTTGGCGACGTCGAGATCGGCGACGCGCTCGTCGTCGAGATTTCCAACGAAGAAATCGCCGAATGCCTGATTCGCAAAAATCCGGAACTTTGCTTCGGCGTATTCGTCCATCGAATGATAGCGGTCGAGATGATCGGGCGCGACGTTGAGCAAGACCGCTACGCGCGGCTTGAATGCGCGAATCGTTTCAAGCTGGAACGACGAGACCTCCGCTACGACCCAATCGGTGGCTTTCGCCGTGACGACTTCATCGATCAGCGGATTGCCGATGTTGCCGCCAACGCGCACCGACAACCCGCACGAACGCAGCAAATGGCCGATGAGCGCGGTCGTCGTCGATTTGCCTTTGGTTCCGGTGACCGCGACGATTGGGGCCTTGCAGAGTCGATATGCCACCTCGATCTCACCCAAGACCGGTACGTTCGCCGCTTGCACGGCAAGGACGACCGCTGAATTGAGCGGGATGCCGGGTGAGAGCACGGCAGACGTCATCGAAGGGAGCACGTCTGCCAGACGATCGGGCGGGATGAAGCGCGCCCCCGTGGATTCCGCCGCGGAGATTGCCAGGTCGAGTTCGTCTTCGGGCTTCTCGTCGGTTGCGATCACCCTTGCGCCGCGCGCTCGCAACACCCGCACGCTCGACAGTCCGCTCTTCCCGAGGCCAATCACGAGAATCGTTTCGCGCTCATCAAAGGTCATCATCGTACGAGAATCCATCCGATTGCAGAGAGCACGAGCGAAGCCGCCCAAAAACACACGGTAACTTGCGTTTCCGGCCATCCGCCCAGCTCGAAGTGGTGATGCAGCGGGCTCATGCGCAAGACACGCTTACCGCCCGTCGCTTTGAAATACGTTACTTGCGCGATTACCGAGAGGGCTTCCGCTACGAACACGCCGCCGATGAGTATCAGCAACAGCATCTGGCCCTCGAGAATCGCGATGCCTGAGAGCAGCGCGCCGAGCGCAAGCGAGCCGGTATCGCCCATGAACATCTTCGCCGGATGACGATTGTACATGAGAAAACCAAGACACGCGCCGATGCCGATGAGTGCGCTCGCCGTCGGCACGGTGAGCTTCATCGAATAGCCGATCGCTGCAAGCACCGCCAGCGGCGGAATCATCGTGCCGGTCGCAAGGCCATCTAGCCCGTCGGTGAGATTCACCGCGTGAATCGTTCCGGTAACGGCGAGAATCCCGAGCACCAACCAGAGCCAGTGTGGCACGGTCAACACGAACGTTCCCGCGTGAAAGATCACGTCGCGCGGAAAAACTGCGTCCGAGGCGGCGATCAACCGGAGGAATACGATCGCGACGAGCGCGGTCGCAAGAAGCTTCGTGCTCGCGCGCAAGCCGCGGTTGCGACCACGCGTGATTCCCAGCATGTCGTCGATGAATCCGATCGCGCCGCACGCAGCAACCAAAAACAGCATCTCGGGCACGAACGGTACGTTCGTGAGCCCGAGCAGCAGCAGCATCGGCAGGATGAACACGATGCCGCCCATCGTCGGCGTTCCGGTCTTCACCTGATGCGATTGCGGTGCGTCCTCATAGGCGAACTGACGCAGCTGCAGTTTCTGCAGCACGGGCAGCGCGAGAAAACCGGCGACGACGGCGATCGCAAAGCTGCCCAGGACGAGGACCGTGAGCGGCGTCAGCATTGCAGCGGACTTTCTCCGGATGCGCGCCATTTCAGCACGACGATCGGCGTCTGTTCATCGCCATTACCGTGCGGATTGTCGAGCAGCGCACGCTCCACGAGCGCTCGATCCACGCCCGCGGATGCGCCTAAGACCTTGGCTTTCTCGAGATCGTTCGCATCGACGATGACGCATGCGACGCCGGTCACTGCGGCAATCTGCTCGCACACGCCGTCGGGGTCGCGCGGGGCAAAGACGATCGCGCGTTCGTACGGCGGCAACGTGCCGGTGTAGCCGTCGATCGCAGTAATCGCTTCGCCCATCACTTCGTAGAAAAGGCCTCGCTTGCCGAAGAAGCGCCCGGCGACGTGCATCACCGCGGCGTAGCAAACGCGCCACGCTCCGACGCGATCGATCACCAGCTGCACCGATTCGGGCTGACTGACCGTGGCGAGAGCTCCGGCGCGGCGCGAGAGCGCATATGCCAAACGCGAAGGACGGACGTGCTCCGCTGCGACGAACTCGCCTTGCGCGATGGCGACCGCGGTTTCGGAGATTGCAATGACGTCACCCGGGCGGGCGATTCCGCTCACCGCAGCAGCAACGAGCGCGGGGATGTCGTCGCCCACGCCCACCAGCTTCGTGCGCACGGGAATCGCGACCAATCCGGGCGGCACTTCCGGCCGCGTTACCGCCAGCGAACGACTCAACGCCGTAATTCCTCGACGATCTCCTCCAGTTTATACTTGCGCGACCCCTTCAGTAAAACAGCATCCCCTGCCCGCGCGTGTTCGCGAACCCATACTGCTGCTTGCTCGTTGCTCTCGAACGGGACGATGCGTTCCGAAGGAAGCCCGGCGTTGCGGGCGCCGAGCGCGAGATCGCCGGCAAATTCGCCGCCGACGAGCATCACGTCGACTTTGGTTTGAGCCGCATGCCCGCCTACCCGCCGGTGCAAGTCCGCGGCGCCTTCGCCAAGCTCGGCCATGCTTCCCAGCAG